>CAYMFZ010000478.1:0-4861 GCA_964389585.1 uncultured Pirellulaceae bacterium
TCCGGTCCTAATGATCTCGTGGGATGGGGCTCGCGGCTGCTGCGGCAATTCGACGCGCGACAGAGTTTGATTGAGTGCCAACGGCTCGGCATGCGTTAGCCATGGACGCAAGTCCATGGTTTTAAGCACACAAAAATACGGAGTCCTATAGGGACGGCAGAAAGGGGACGGCAGAAAGGGGACGGCAGAAAGCACCGCCAACAACTCGACGTTATCATGCGGTTTACTATCTCATCCAAGTGTCAAATCAACGGTGGAACGACCATAGATACGGCTCGCGCCACTTGGTGGAATTTAAGTTACTGACACGTAAAATGATCCCTTGCGAAGACCAGAATTGCCGTTTTCGCCCTCCATGGATCTATTCATCGTCGTTCATTCAGTAGCCTATGTTTTCAAAATTAAAAGTGCGAACGATTCTGACCCGAGTTTTCGGTCCGCTTGAGCCAGATGAGAATGCAATAGGAATCGATGTTTCGCCGGAAGAGTTGGAGGCGATCTTTGTCCGACTGAGCGGAGACGATCGTTTGCTTTGCGTCAATCTGGGAAGAGAAACAGGGTTTCAATTGCGGGTCTATTCGGCCGACTCAGAGATTCTTCGGGAACAACGGTTAAGCGAAAACTGCGAAGAGCGTTTGACTGTGCTTTTAAATTTTCACAACCGAACTGGGTTGTGGCTTGAACACCTCAATCTACTTACTGCTGAGCACCAAAGACGACCGGTGAATCGACTTGAGCAATTGGATGAACTGGTAACCGAAATAAAAACGGAGCAAGCCCTTTTGGAGCGTCGAACGCTCAGGCGGCTTGAAGTTGCTGAGGCCAATCAGCAGGAATTGGGTGCAACTTTTTGCGATTTGGCAAGTCGTAAAAAAATGACCTTTCGTATTGGCCATGACGTCGCTGACGCGAAACTTAGCTTGCGAGTTCTCGGGCGTAAAGCCGGATTTCATTTGTCGTTTCCAGTAGGAATGCTGGAAGCGATGAGTGGAAATGCACCAGACCTCGTCGAAACGCTCGAATCGTTTTCGAAACTTGGAATCAAATTTCGCAGCAATAATCGACGGTGGGTCGCCCAGCAGAGTGAGTGGATTGTTCCTGACTCGAATGTCGAATCGCAAGAAAGTTGTTAACGAACTGAAATGAATTCGACAGCGTCTATGCGAAAGCTTTTGGGTGAAGTATTTGAAGTCTCGGATTTCGATGCAAACGCAACCGGTTTGCCTACACCTGCAGCGGATCGCGCGAAATGGGCGAATGAAATCGTCGACCGTTTAAAGTTGCTCGACCGAGTCAATTGCTATCCGTATTGGACGATTCAACCTGATCAAAACTTCGGCGCACTCAAACTGACCATTACCCCACCTAAACCAAGCGGTCCAAATGAAAAACGGATGAGACCCAGAGTCCAGAGCTTTCTGTTGACTTGGAATTGTCGCGTGTTTGTGCATTTAAAGAAGACGAAAAGCACGAGACGATCTCGTTCGCGAACGTACGTCGACGTTACGATTTCCAACGAGTTTGAACGTGGCGGATTGTGGATCGTCGATAGTACCGAAACTCGATGTGACAATGATATCGCAGTGCCAGTTGCGAGTTTAGAACAGGTGGAAGAACTGATCGGGCGAATTAAGGCAAATCAGGAGCGGGACGATTTACGGCATGGTCGAAAACTCAAGATTACGAGTCTTCGTCAAAAGAGTCTTACCTCACAGTTAAAAAAGCTCGGGCTTCAATATGATTTTGCTTTTAAGGTTGGTTACAACGTTCGAGATGTGAATCTGAGTTTAAAAGTGAAGAGCCCCCGATCAAATCGTGAGCTCGAGTATCATATCGCTTTTCCTCAGGGGAAATTTAATGATGTTCTTGAACAAGTCGAAGAGATTGTTGTCCGACTTCAAATGCTTGCCGACCATGGAGTTTCTTTCCAAACAGACAATAAAAAGTGGGAAGAGTTACAGGGTAGTTGGATGCCGGAGAAGTCTGATTGAGTTCCATCTGAGTATGCGAAGTGCTATGAGCCCTGGTCGATGGTTTACAAGAAGGTAACTTGAAAGCCGGAAGGCCAGGATAAACTTCGAACGTCGACATTTGCACGATGCATATGTTACCTCAGCAAGTGCAACAGATTCGAAAGTGACTAGCCATCCGGCATTGTGGCATTTCACTCCGTGAAATAGCGCCAACCCCCAATGCGAAGCGAGGGTAGTTTTAAGATTAAGATTAAGATTAAGATTAAGACAACAGCCAATGTCTTACCGTGAAAAGTAGTTGGCAATAATCACGATTGCCAACAGCCATGAGGCAGTAAGGTAGCGGGGCATCTTCTTCTTTGATTCCAACCACATCAGCAATCGGACGAACCCTGCGACGGCAAATGCGATGATTGGGGCAGCGATCAAATCCACTTTTAAATCAATGGACTGATTTCGCGTCACCAACCAGTAGATTCCCAAGCATCCAAATGCAACAACCGCTCCGATCGAAGCACTTAGAAATGGTCGTTTCGTGAAAACGGTTGCGGCGATGGCTGCTGTAAACGCCCCCACTATCGCCCAGACAATTCGATGTACTTGGTCGTAATTAGGATCGGTCGCAACCGAAATGTAGGCGAACGCGGCAACAAGTGTCGCCCAAAATAACGAATCGGAAACGTTTTTCGTTATCAGCCCAACCAGCCCGCCGATCAAAACGGCTAGTCCAATTCCAATCGCCGCTCCGATCAGAATTTCCTCGGAATTCAAACGCTGCAAATAAGCGATTCCAACTCCCACCAAAAACGTAACCCAAAACAAAGCCGTAATTCCATACTGCGGTTTGGCTGATGGTTGTGGGTGTTCAGGTTGGGCCAAACCAGCTTCTTTCAAACCAGCTTCTTTCAAATCAGCTTTCTCAGACGTTTTACGGTTCATGACTTTATCGAATCCAGTCAATGCGAACTTCAGTTTTTGGTTCGGCTTCGAATTCAATTTGCAATAGATTGATGTCTTCATTGATTTCGGTCTTAAGCTTGGCTTTGTCAAGCAAAACCATTTCTTGAAAGTTGCCTTGTTCGCAAACGGATTGGGAAATCGGTTTGCCATTGACGCTTGACTTGATCTTTACCGGAGCAGAAGAGCGAATTCGAATCTTGATCGATTCATTCTGCTTTTGTGGCTTAAGTCGCATTCCTTCTCGACTGAGTTTGGCGGCTCCGTCAATCAATTGGAAATCCAAAAAGCCTTGAGTACCCGCAAGGTTGGTTACGTTTTCATATGCGATCCAGCCTTCCGTTTGCCAGCCGCCACAATCGAATTCAAATTGCAGTTTTCCGTCTTTTGGGTCTCGACCGTTCAATGATTCCCATTTATCGGAAAGTCCATCCCCGTCAGAGTCTTGTCGAATCGATTCGTATTCCGAGTTGACGCCGTGGCCCCAT
Source organism: uncultured Pirellulaceae bacterium (assembly GCA_964389585.1). Lineage (GTDB taxonomy): Bacteria > Planctomycetota > Planctomycetia > Pirellulales > Pirellulaceae > Mariniblastus. The sequence continues at coordinate 3,419 of CAYMFZ010000478.1, forward strand.
TTGTCACTACTTGCCATTCTCAATTCGATATCTGGTTCGTTGCCTTCGCCGGTATCGCCTGCAGCAAGCCACTGTTTCATCAATTCTCGATGCCGCGCGACCACGTCAGCCAGTTTCGGATCGTCGATTAAGTTGTTTAATTGAGCAGGATCATTGACGACATCGTAAAATTCTTCGGCTGGTCTTTCGCCAAAGTAAATTTCAACGAGTGCCGGATCGAGAGTGCCGTCTGCGAATGAGTTCCGAAGGTCTTGCACGTACGGTTTGCTATCCCGGTACTGAGGTTGAAGCAGTACTCGGTCGAGCATGTAGTTGCGAGTGAAGCGGTAGCGATCCGTTCTGATGCTTCGAATTCGGTCGATTGTTTGGTCGCATCGGTCACGCGCCGTCCCAACAAATTCACGCGGAACGATTCGAGCTCCAAACAAGTCTTGCCCCTCCATCCAGTCCGGTTGCTCGACGCCCGCCCAACTCAAAGTCGTCGCTGAAAGATCCAACAATGAGACGAGGTCATCCCGAACAGACGGAGCTGGAACCCATGGATCTGGCCCCGTAATAATAAACGGGACGTGGGAGCCGCCTTCAGTTGGTTGCTGTTTGTGTCGGACAAGATTGTTGGCTCCATGATCGGAGAGGTAGACAACAATCGTTGACTCTGCCAAACCATCTTCTTTAAGTCGACCCAGTATTTCCGCGATGATTCCGTCATCCATTCTTGCCGCATCATAATGTTGAGCAACGACTTCTCGATAGACATCATTTTGCGGATAGTCACCTGGAATCGTGACTTTGGATCGGTCAATTTTGTTTTTGAACTTCTTGGTGTTGAGCTTTCCACCTCTCAATTGAATTTGGCCGAAGAAAGGCTGGTCATTTTCGCGAGCCCGCCATGGCGTCTTGTTGAGATTCTTTGGAACATCTGCGTAAACGCCCGCATGTGAAAAGTTGTAGTCGGTTTTGCCGATGTTAAAACAGAAATAGCCTTTCTCAGTCATCAGTTCTGGAATGGTTTTCATGTTTTTGGGAAGGGGAAGTTCAGCTTCGCCACGTCGCGATCGATGCTCGTGGGCTCCGAACCGAAACTGAAAAGCTCCGGTGATGATCGCAGAACGACAAATTGAGCAAACGGGAGCTGGAACGAAGGCGCGCGAGAATCGAACTCCTCGACTCGCCATTCCGTCGATGGTTGGCGTATGCCCGTCTTGGACCTCGTGCCCATAGCAACCAAGCCACGGGGAAAGATCCTCTTGAAAAATCCAAAGGATGTTTGGTTGCTTCTTGTCGTTCGCATTCTCTTTCGCCGCCAACATTGAGCTGCCGAGCAAGAAGGAAATGAAAACGAAAAAGAGATTGAGCTTAAGAATTTTCATGGCGATCCTGAATGTCTATCGTCAACTATTCAACTTGAATTATTGCTTCATGTGTTGGTGGCCACCTTCTAAC
>CAYMFZ010000479.1:0-4846 GCA_964389585.1 uncultured Pirellulaceae bacterium
CTCAGAAAAACTCCGAACAGGAATGAGCCTGATTCACCAATGCCCGTTTGTTGGAAAATTGTGTTGGCATAAAAGTAGACCGCGTTGATGCCGCTTGCCATTTGCAAAATTCCAAGAGCGAGCCCAACGAGTAAGATGAAGCGAAACTTGGGATTGAACAATTCGCCAATCGAAGCTTTTTCGACTCGCTTTTCATCCGACAGACTTGATTGAATCGCCTTGCTTTCAACGGCAGCCACTTCTTTGCCATGCAGTCGGACAAGAACTTGCTCGCCTTCTTCAACTCGATTTTTCGAAAACAGCCAACGAGGACTTTTCGGAATGAGAAACAGACAAACGAAGTAAAAGATGGCTGGCAAGGCTTCGACCCCGAGCATCCAACGCCAGACGCTTTCATCTGAAAAGAATTCCGAATCACCTTTGACTAAATTGAACAAGTAATTGCTTAAGAACGCAGCAAAGAATCCAAGCACGATGTTGAGTTGTTGGATCGAGACGAGCTTGCCTCGATTCGCCGCACTCGAAATTTCCGCAATGTAGGTCGGAGCTAGAATCAACGCGGCACCAAACGCGACCCCTCCGATCATCCTCGCGATATAAAGCATTTCGTAGGAGTTCGCGTAAGCCGAGAGCACCGCCGACAGCGTATAAAGAAACGCGACGGCGATCAGAATCGGTTTTCGACCGACCATGTCACTGAGCTTTCCCGAAATCAGCATCGCAAACATCGCAACAAAAGTTGGGCAACTCGTCACCCAGCCATTTTGAACGTCGTTCAAGTTAAAGAACGGTCCCGCCGTTTCCATCACACCCGAGATAATCCCTGCATCAAATCCAAACAGGAATCCACCAAGCGAAACGACGAAAGCGATGAAGATGGTTTGTTTCGACATGAATGACCTTTTGGATATGATGTCGTTCTTGACTACGAACGATTTCTTGGAACCGGTTTCAAAGTTTGATTCATCGAGGCAAAAACGCCAAGCACCCAATCAGATTCGCGGATCGTCAAGGTTTACCAAACAGAATCAACTACCCCAAATCTGAGTTGAGATTTCCAATCTGAAATCGACTTCCGCGAGCAAATCGGAGGCTAAATTCAATCTGTAAACAGGGTTCGCGTGCAAACACATTGCAAATCGAAAACGGCTGTGTGGCTTAGGACACCCTTAAGTGCTTTGTTGGTGGCTCTGTTTTGAATTAGAGGGTGTGTTGGCATCCGATGGGTAGTTAACGCTTTACGAAACGCGTTCCATTTACGAGAATTACGTAGGTTGGGCCAACAGAACCCAACGAACGCATTGATTCAGACGCTTGCGCCGAATCTACATTACGTAGGAACAAGCTAACGCAACGTAGGAACAAGCTGACGCAACGTTGGAACAATCTGATGGGAACTGGCCGAACCCAAAGCGGTTTGGTTGGAAATGATTCGATCAAATTTGATTGATAAGCGCCACCTCGGCAATAAAAATAGCAGCCTGATAAATACGACACGCCGCTCAAATGTGGCTGATGGTTGCAAAGAATGAGAAGCACTGCGTGAAAGTTGTGCGCCTCCTAACGATAAAAGGCAAAGTTTATGTCGGACGTAGTCAAGTCAACTCCCAAGTCGATCGAAGATGCGAACGAATCCTATATCACGCAAACGGTTGATACTGATCCAGCCGAAACTCAAGAGTGGCTAGAGTCGCTTGAGTACATCATGGCGAGCAAAGGCGAAGACCGCGCCAAGTACTTGCTTTCTGTGCTCGAGGCCCGCGCCCGAGTCGAAGGCGTCGACCTTCCGATTAAGTCCAACACGGCTTACATCAACACGATCGCAAAACACGAGCAGCCTCCTTACCCTGGCAACCGTGAAATCGAGCGACGCATCAAAAGCTTCGTCCGCTGGAACGCAATGGCGATGGTGGTCAAGGCCAACAAGAAAACGGACAAGCCCGATGGTTGGGGCGGTGGTGTCGGCGGACACATTTCAACATTTGCTTCATCAGCAACGCTTTACGAAGTCGCGCAAAACCACATTTTCCGCGGACGCGGCGAATCTGGTTTTGATGGCGATCATGTTTATTTCCAAGGGCATGGTTCGCCTGGAATGTACTCGCGAGCCTTCATGGAAGGCCGTTTGGGCGAGAAGAATCTGGATAACTTCCGTCGCGAGCTTCAAGACGAATTGGGACTCTCGTCTTATCCTCACCCTTGGTTGATGCCAGAGTTTTGGGAGTACCCAACCGTTTCAATGGGACTTGGTCCGATCATGGCGATCTACCAAGCTCGATTCAACGAGTACCTGAAAGATCGTGGAATCAAAGACACTTCCAACCAGCGTGTTTGGGCTTTCCTTGGTGATGGCGAATGTGATGAGCCGGAATCGTTGGGCGCGATCACACTTGGCGGACGCGAAAAACTGGACAACTTGAAATTCGTTATCAATTGCAACCTTCAGCGTCTTGACGGTCCGGTTCGTGGTAACGGCAAAATCATTCAAGAACTTGAAGCACTATTCCGTGGTGCGGGTTGGAATGTAATCAAAGTCGTTTGGGGCGATGATTGGGATCCACTGCTGGAAGAAGATCATCTCGGATTACTAGTCAAACGAATGGGCGAAGTCGTTGATGGTCAGTATCAAAAGTACGTCGGTATGCCTGGCGAGTACACGCGTGATCACTTCTTCGGAAAATATCCCGAATTGCTCGAAATGGTTAAGACGTATAGCGATGAAAAACTTCTCCGCATGCGTCGCGGTGGCCACGACCCTGAAAAAGTCTACGCTGCGTTCAAGGCTGCTGAAGAGCACAAAGGCCAGCCAACGGTTATCCTTGCCAAAACGGTTAAGGGGTACGGTCTGGGTGAAGCGGGTGAAGGCCGAAACATCGCTCACAACCAGAAGAAGATGAATGAAAAGGAACTGCTTGAGTTCCGTACACGTTTTGGAATTCCAATCTCTGACGAAGAAGTTAGCAAGGCTCCGTTCTACAAGCCTTCGGAAGAAAGCGTTGAGATCAAGTACATGAAAGAGCGTCGTGAGACGCTTGGTGGCCCGGTTCCGTCTCGCCCGACAACGGTTCCAAAAATGGAAGTGCCGCGGTACGAAGCTTATCGCAAGTACGTTGATCGTGATGCAGAGAAAGGTCCAATGTCAACGACGATGGGTGTCGTTCGCTTGCTTTCTCAATTGGTTCGCGATAAGCAAATCGGCAAGAACATTGTGCCGATCGTTCCCGATGAGTCGCGAACGTTTGGTATGGAAGGCATGTTTAAACAGGTTGGAATTTACGCTCACGCTGGTCAGCTTTATGAGCCGGTCGATAGTGCTGATCAACTGTTTTACAAAGAAGCCAAAGACGGACAACTGCTTGAAGAAGGCATCTCGGAAGCAGGTGCGATGTCGTCATTCAACGCGGCGGGAACGGCTTACAGTGCCCACGGCGTCAACATGATTCCGTTTTACATCTACTACTCGATGTTCGGTTTCCAGCGTGTCGGCGATTTGATCTGGGCAGCCGCTGACATGCGAGCCAAAGGATTCTTGCTGGGTGGAACGGCTGGACGCACATCGCTTAACGGTGAAGGGCTTCAGCATCAGGACGGCCACAGTTTGCTCAACGCAATCGCATTTCCAACCGTTCGTGCGTTTGATCCTGCATTCAATTTCGAGACTGCGGTCATCATCTTTGACGGCATGAAAAAGATGTACGAAGACGGTGAAACGGCGATCTATTACTTGATGGTTGGCAATGACAATTACATCATGCCGAAAATGCCAGAGGGTTGTGAGGAAGGCATCGTCAAAGGAATGTACAAATTCCGCACTGTCGAAGCCGATAAATCGAAGCACCGCGTTCAACTGTTTGGCAGTGGTGCGATCATGATGGGCGTTCTTGAAGCCCAAAAAATCTTGGCTGAAAAATACGGCGTCTCAAGCGATGTATGGTCGGTCACCAGCTACAACGAGCTTCGACGTGACGCTCAGGAATGTAAGCGATGGAACATGTTCCATCCGACAATGCCGCCTCGAAAGAGCTATGTCGAAACGGTAACTGCAGATTGCGAAGGTCCGTTCATCGCTACCAGCGATTACGTTCAAGCTCACAGCGAGCAAATTGCTCAGTTCTTACCAAACGACTTCCTCGCATTGGGAACCGATGGAATGGGACGAAGCGAGACCCGCGAAGCCCTCCGTCGTCACTTCGAGGTCGACGCCGAATGCGTTGTCATCGGTGCACTTTCTCAACTTTGTAAGCAAGGCAAAATTGAGGCAACAGAAGTTGAAAAAGCGATCAAGGACTTGGGGGTAAACCCAGACAAGCTTAGCCCGCTTTACGCTTAATCACTTGGCATAATCGCTTTGCTTTACGGCTTGGCATAACCCTTAAGCGAAATCAATTCGGTTTCGCCATCGGGATTGAGTCAAAGGATTCAGTCAAAAAGTTTTGTCAAACCAGTAACGCTTTGACAAAACAGCCACAAAGATCCCAAAACAAACAATCACATTTAGATCAGGTTCTAAATCAAATGGCAGAATTTTTACTTCCAAAACTTGGCGAAGGCGTTGATGCAGCTGAGGTTCTTGAAATACTCGTCGAGGTTGGCGAGACGGTGTCCGAAGGCCAAGATGTTATCGAAGTCGGCACCGACAAGGCCACCATGTTCATCGCCACCGATGTTGGCGGCGTAATCAAGGCAATCAACTGCAAAGAAGGCGACTCGATTGAAGCCGGGCATGCTGTGTTGACCGTGGAAGGCGGAGCTGCTCCTGCCAAAGCCCCAGAAAAACCGGCGGCCACTCCTGCACCTGAACCACCGAAACCTGCTGAGACCCCCGTCGCTGAAAAACCAGTTGCTC
>CAYMFZ010000480.1:0-4843 GCA_964389585.1 uncultured Pirellulaceae bacterium
GAGATGTTGCGACTCAAGTCAGCGCTCCTGCAACGATTCAGCCTCAAGCAACGAACACTGTTTCAGTTGGCCAAAACGGCATGCTGACAGGTCAGGTCGCTTCGATCGACGCAACAACTAAAACCGCCGCTGGCTTGAACGGCTTGAATGTCTTTTTTGTTCGCGACGGTCAAGGCGTCAAGCAAACGACAACTCAAACTGATGGTTCTTTCCAAATCCAAGGCATGCAAGAAGGAGCTTACTCTTTCATCGCAGCCGGCAAGACGGGCTTTGCTGCTTACGGCGTGTACGTTACGTCGCAGCCAAACAATTCGGCTCCAAACTTGCTTGAAGCCACAACCGCTTCAACCAATTACTCTGGTATTCAGCAACTTCTTCAGAGCAACGTTCCAGCCGAAGTTCGCCAGTCTGTTGCTTCAGCCGTTCAGGCTCAATCAGGAGAGTCGATTCAGCAAACCAAGCAAATTCGGTTGGTCAACAATCGTTTGAGTGGTCAGATCAACAGCTTGTTTGGTCAAAGTCAAATCGGCAACGGTGTTCAAGTTCAGTTGATCAAAAACAATCAGCCAATCGCTCAAGTCCAAACAAACGCCTACGGCCAATTCAGCATTCCAGATGTTGAGCCAGGCGTTTATGACTTCGTCGCGGCTGCTTCTAATGGTTTTGCAGCAGGTCGATTCGAAGCGGTTGGAAACACCAACCCAATGAAGCAGATCGCTTACCGCAAGATGGCGACTCAGTTGGATGCTTGCTTGACTTGCCCAAGTCAATCAGTTGCTCAACCAATTGATTACGCCATGGAGCCGTCTTACTCTTCTCCTGTTGAATACGCAGGCGAGTCGATTGCCTATGGTGGAGCTTCAGGTGGTTGTGCAGGTTGCTCTGGAAACTACAGCAACTTCTCAGGTGGCGGAGTCGTACGCGGTCGCTTTGGCGGACGATTCGGTGCACGCTTGGGTGGCGGCGGCGGATTCGCTGGTGGCGGTGGTGGCATTGCCGCTGGTGGTGCTGGAATGGGTCGTTTGCTAATGCTCGGTGGTTTGGCAAGCGGAGTTGTTGCCATCGCTGACGATGAAGTAGCACCTGCTTCACCAGTAAACAGCAACTAGTTTCGAGTCGATAAAAAATCAAAGCCCATCGAAGAAATTCGGTGGGCTTTTTTAATGCGCCGAGGTGCAAAAATTTGCCTCACGCTAAGAGTAGTGGTTCGTCAAAGCTTAATTTTAGGTCAAGCCGTTTTGGCGTTAGCCACGGTTGGGCCACCATTAACCGTGACGCCAAAACGGCTGGAAGTACGATCCGCATCTTTAGGTTTGACGGACTACTAGACTAGCTATTGCTTAGATTTAGCCAGCTTGAGCAACGATTCGAATTTGGGTTCCCATTTTGTTCCTGACCACCCAGGAGGGTTGAGCTTTACATACTTCAAGAGCTTCAACGCTCGTTCCGCATCGCCAGATTTCAAAACCAAATTTGCAATTTCAAACTTGGCTTCAAGCCAGTTTTCCGAATAGGGCTTAAGTCGATTTGCAATCACACCCCATTTGTTGATTGCCTTCTTAGGTTGGGAATCGCCGTATTGAATCGACATCGCTCTCGCAATTTGCATTTGAACGCCGGCGTTGAGAGGGAATCGTTGTTCCAATGCAGTCAACACGTTTAAGGCGTCTTGATGCCGATTGAGTCCAGTCAAAACTTCAGCCTGACGAAGCATCCAGCTCGTTTGGCGAGCCGAGTTTTCAGCGTTCGACATCGTGGGAATCGACAAAGCGTTTTCTACTACGGCGAGTCGAGTTTTGCCGACACTTAACGCTTCAGCATTCTCAAGCGAAGAGAACTGTTGAATTGAAGCCAGGCAGCGATCGCATCTTGAAAGCTCTTTTTCATTCGACGCTAACTTTGAAACGAGTTGTATTGCGACTTGCGGCGAATCGATGCAAACCGATACCGCGTGAAGTGCCGTCGCACGATCCACAAGCGTTTGATTTTCTCCGTTTGAAATCGAAGACAATGAACTTGCTAAATCTGCGTTGGGTGTGCTACTACCGAACATGATGTCAAGCTCGACCTGAATTAGACTCAGCTCGATTGAATTCGGATCGTTTGGAGATAGTTGTTGTCGGACACCATCGAGTAAACCATAAACTTGGTTGAATTTCGCTCGACGTCGGTCAGCCAGAAACTGGTTGGCTAACGACTCAGTTTGTTTAATCGCTTGGGCAAACAATGGGCTTTGGGTGGAGACCTTTAAGTAAGTGTTTAACGCGGGCTCTAAACTGTTCTGAGCTTGGTAAAACCTGGCTAGATAGATGCGAGCTTGGTCAGAAGTTGTTGCGTCACTCCACCGTTTCAAATGCGAATTCAATAAGCGTTCATATTGACCGCTTTTCGCGTCGTCGTTTTGAAGAATCTGTGAGAAGTTCCAACAACCTCTTAGATGCACAGATGGCGCGAGCTCAAGAGACGGATCGCGCTCTGCTGATTCCGTCAGCCGGTTTGCGGCAAGCTCGTGCTTTTTTTGCTGTTCCAAAATTAAGCTGGCCTGAAGATCTGCCTCCAGTGCTTGCTCGGATTCTCCGAGGGAAACCGCCAGTTTGGATGCTCGATCGTAAGCCTTATAGGCATCATCAAAACGCTTTTTGCGTAACGCCTCATCAGCCAATCGCTTTAGCATTTCCAGTTCAACGTTTTCCGATTCCGTATTCGAACCACTGTTTGCAGGTGTGAATTTTGGCTGCGCGATTAGGGCTTCACCTCCTGCCACCTCGCCGCCGGTCGTTCTGATCAAAACTAGATCGGCACGCCTGCCCCAGTATCCACCATGCCGTTGTTCTATGGATTGAGCATGCTTGACTGCAAACGTCATCCATTCTTGTTTTCTGGCTTCCGTTCGCGCTCGCGCGGCTTGTTCAGCAACCAATTCCAGCGTCGCGAGATCAACTTGCGGCGACGGATCGTCAAGTTTTTCAACTTCAGTCAACAGGTCACTGGAAAACGCTTCATCTCCCAAATCAATCGCGACATGAATCATCTGCTCAAGCAATTGCTGCTTCTGTTCAAGCGACGCATCGTTTCTTGGAAGAGCGAGTGAAAGCTGTTGGGCCGCTTTTGGGTTGTTGAGCAATCGCAAACATTCGATTTGACTGAACTTTGTTTTCCACCAAAGCGGCAATCCCGTCGACGTCGTTCGTTGCACTTCTTTCAATCGCTGGACAACACTGTTGAGCGCATCCATTCGGTTAAGTCGATCCGATTTTTCGTAAAGTTGAGCGCGATTCAAGTTGCAAACTACCAACTGAAAACCGACGTTGTTGTTGAGGTTCATCAGTTGTTCAGAAGTCAGGTCGTGTTGCGTTAAGCTTTTTCTCAACTGCGCGGGAATGGCTGTTGCGATTTCTCGCTGAAGCCGTGTCAAGAGTGAACGTGCGGATTTGATTTCTTCAAGCGCATCGACACGTGAGTTTTCCGTCGCCATGTCGGCTTCAATTTCTTGTTGAATCAAACGGCTGTGCGCAATGTGGCTGAGTGCCTGTTGGACTTCAACCAGAAATCTTCGGGGGTGACTTGGATACGATTTACTGAAATCAGAAGAGATTTGCGTCACGGATTTCCAAGTCGTCTCGCGTTCACTGGGGTTCACGAAAACCGATTTTCCCGATCTCGTTTTCATCCATTGGATCGTAATCGAAGCCTGCGTGGTTGGGTCAACTTTGGGATCGGCCAGCAGTTCTTGGCAATGGAATTCAGCGACATCGAACAAGCGTCGCCTTCTTAAACCGTCGAGGAGTTTCGAATCGTCGGCGAGCTTCAAAACCAAGGCTTCTTTTTCACCCTCCGAGTCTTGGCAGCAAGCATATCCGGGCACGCCAAAGAGAGTGAAACTCATACAAACTACGAACATCATGCTGGATGCGAACCAGCACTCGCCAAATTTTGAAACAAGACGATGGCTCATTGTCTCACCGGGTTGTTAACGGCGAAAGAGACTTGCTCGAACCCTGAAACCTTCGCGACATCGTAGGCTTCGATTACATGTCCTAATGGAACGACAGGTTCCGGGTGCAGGATGATCGGTGCGTCGGCGCCGATGTTGGACAAGGCCATCAGGCGTTTTTGAACTTCCGCCAGTGAAGGGAAGGGTTGCTTGTTGATTTCCCAGTTGGGCAACTCACCGTTCCAACCAATTGTCACGACGACATCTTCGAAATCTTTTGGCGGAGGCGGTTCGGCCAAGTCGATCGGATCAGAGCCAATTTGCTCGGACAATTCGCTGGGCATGACGTGTTCAACGATTTGAAAACTGGCTGTCCAGACAAAAAACACAAGCAGCAAAAACACGACGTCAATCATGGGCGTCATTGCGCTGTCGATGTCCGTTTCACTTCCTCGACTCACAAGTGGGCTGGGCCTTCTCATTGGGCCTCCCGATAAACCGCGTACTTGACATTGCTGATGCGTGCCCCTGCACAGGCCAGCATGATCGGCTCAACGGTTGAATAGGGAGCCGCTCGGCTGCCGCGAATACGGACTTCGATTTCTTCGCCCTGTTTGGCTTTCGCGTCAAGGAAAGTTTGCTTGAGTTGCTCCTTGGCAATTGGTCGGCCAGCCAACCAAAGTGATCCATCGGATTTCACATTGATCGTGATTCGGGGTGTTTCGAGTTCTAAATCGTCTTGTCCAGTACTCGCCGTGGGCAAGTCCAGGTCCATTTGCGATTCTTGTTTGGCGAGGTGGCTACTGACGAGGAAGAAAATAATCAGCAAAAACACAACATCGATCATCGGCGTCATATTGAAGCCGTACTTTCGATTCGATTTGTGTTGTGGGATTTGCATAATTCTAA
>CAYMFZ010000481.1:0-4828 GCA_964389585.1 uncultured Pirellulaceae bacterium
ATCCAGCAAAACAGATCAACTGTCAGGCCAGAGCATTTGCTGAATTTTTGAGTTTACACGAGAAGGGAAAGCTACAAGAGGCAGCCGCTGACTTTGAAGCGTTCGCCGAGATGCTCCAAGCAATATAGCTCTAGAACGACCAAGCCTCCTTAAAATCCCACAATCGCTCGATACCTGTGGTCTCGCTCATGTGGACTTTTACACTGCCCTCCCCTACCCTTCCTATCAGGAAAGAACATGTAAAGCTTTACCAGCTTGAACACACCTTAACATAGCAATGTAAGAGGCTGATAAGTGGCTACAATATCCATAAGAGACGCTGTCAAAGAGTTCCAAGTTTCTCGCCCAACGCTTACTAAAGCACTCAATAATGGTAAGGTTTCAGGTGAAAAAGATGATAACGGAACATGGATGATGGAAGCATCAGAAATCGCCCGCGTCTACAAACCTAGGTCACCCTCGCCTGATAAGGAACATGCAAAGGAGACAAGCCAGAACACCAGTGAACACCACTATATGAGGGGCAAGCTGGAGACTCTAGAGAGCTATGTAGATGATCTGAAAGAGCAACGGAACAAAGCCGAGACCCGCGCAGAAGCAGCAGAGGCTCGGGTCACTGCACTTCTGTCTGATCAAAGCACAAAACGCAGAGGTTGGTGGCCATGGGCGAAATAGATTCTCGCAGAAGCATGAATGACTTAAAGCATGTCGTCTGCGTGGAAAAAGTCGGTGACTGCTGGCAATATTGGTATGTTGATCGCACCGGCCGCAAGGAAACGGTTAGGCCACGTTGTGTTACTTTGCAGAAGGCACTGAGCAACGCCCAAGGATATGCTAGAGGTATACACGAAGGTACTATTGCTGCTGAATACACCGAGACCGACCTAAAGCGCGCCACGCGTCCCGAGGGCCTCAAGGAAATTATGGAGGCTGTACGCAAGGGGCTTTCAGCTGAAGACTTCGATGTAAACATGAGGCGTAATTTGCGTCCAGAAGAATATCGGGGGCCCCCAGAACGCAAAGTATTTCAATCGCCTATGGAAACATGGATGGCTCCAAAAAGTTGGGGCTACCATGTGGATGGGTTTCCAAAAATTATTGTAGCGGACGATGGTTACCCTGAGCGTTGGCTTGATGAAGCGGACAATAACGACAAATCTAGGATCGTAAAAATGACTATTGATGACGCTGTGCAAGAAGCCAAAAAGAGTGCCGCAGCGAGCGCCAAGAATGATGCGAACATGCTCTGGATTTTTTTCACACTCGCTTTCGTCGCAATCGCAATCACAGTTTGTAGAAGTTTCAACTAAGAATTAATGACCCGCCCCGAGTTTGCCGGAGAATAAAAACACTTAAAGGCTGTGTCCCCGTTCTCGATCAATACCAATATCGCGCTCCTTCTCGGCGCTGCGCTCGTCCTCTCGTTCCTGCTCTCTGACATAATCGTTGGTGTCTTTGAGAGCGGAGAAGTCGGCGCCACGCAACGCCTCGGCCAACCCACCCAAGGATTGCTCGGCCACGTCCCGCGCACGGGCGTAAGTCTCAACAAATCGCTCTCGCAATCCGCTGACCAGCTCGCGCACATCTTCCAGCCGGCCTCGCGTCTCGCGCCATAGATCACCGGCAGCTGTCTGGATGCCGCGCCGCTCCATGCCCCACGCCTTCCAGCCAATATCGGGCAGCGGATCGCGGTCCAGCTCCACGGCTTCGATCTCCAGCTCATGCGCTGCCTTCTCGTCGCCACGCTCAAGCGCCTGCTCCTTGAGGTCCAGCTTTTCGTCGCGCTGCGCCTCAAGGCTGCGGTGGTCGATCTCACGCGCCGCCTCGATCTCGCGCAAATAGCTGTTCGCATGATCTGCCCAGCTCTCCCGCCAGTCCTCCAGCAGCTCTTTGCTGTTCCATGAGCGATCTTTGCCCTCGAAGCCGTCTGCACCGATAGAACGGGTGGTCAGCATGATATGGGCGTGATGGTTGCGCTGGTCGCCATCCTTGCCGGGAGCATGGAGCGCCACGTCCGCAATCATGCCCCGATCGACAAAAGCGGATTGCACAAAGGACCGCACCAGATCGCCCCGCTGTGCATCGTCCAGCTCATGCGGCAGGGCTACCGTGACCTCGCGGGCGAGCTGCGCATCCTTGCGCCGCTCCACGGCCTCGACAGCGTTCCACAAGGTCGCCCGATCTTTCATTGAATCGGGCGTACCAACAGGCGCGAGGATTTCAGAGGACAGGACCCCCGTGCGGTTGGAGTAATCATGCTCCAGCCCTTGGCGGTGGTCCTCGATGCGCTCGGCCGTCCGATAAGCGGCGGCGGCAACGGCACTGCGCCCCGTGCTGCGGGAAATCATCTTTGCGGAGAAATGATAGATCGCCATGAGCGGAAACGGGCCTGTGCAGTTTGTCCAGGGCAACTGCCCTGGTCTGGTGGGGTTTGGGGCGGGCGAAGCGCCGCCCCATGTTGCCGCGAGCGGCAAAGGGGAATGGCGTCGCCTTGGGGTTTACCCCGTTAAAGACCTCACACATTGCTTGCAATGTATAAGTGAGCACTTAAAGTGTTTCTACCGTAGCACTCAGAACAGGACCTCGCAATCCTCATGCCCCGATCTGAACCCCGTACCATCGACCAGCAAATCGCAGAGGCCGAGAACAGGGTCCAAAGGCTAAAAACCAAAAAACGCACCAAGGACACACGGCGAAAGATCATTGTCGGCGCAACCGTCATTCCGGCAGCGTTCAAAGACAAAGCCCTCGCCCGCCAGCTCGTCACGCTGCTGGAAACCTCGTTGACGCGGGCGGTGGACATACAGGACGCAGAACCCTTGCTGAACGATCTGCGCACATTCATCGGAGGCGACACGCCATGACCAGTGATCCCGTACAAGACCTGATTGATCAGTTGAAACTGATGCGGGTCGAGCTGGGCGATGTGAAGAAACGCCAGTTGACCGAAGAACGGCTGAAACACCTACAAGCCGCGCTGGAGGACAACGCCAAACAAATCGCTGGTGTCCAACAGGCAGCGGCCAATGGTGGCAAGGAAGGTGCTGAACGCCTCAGCTACTATCTCAGCAACAAAGCCGCTCAGATAGAGCGAAAGGTTGATGATGCGGTGCGCGGCCTCTCAGAGGCGCGTAGAGAGGCCTCAGGCACTATTCTGGCCCGTAGGCGCAACGTCCGCCTCTTTTGCCTATTCTCAGCCCTCACAGGGCTTGCCACAGGCGCTTTGCTCTCGTTGTTGGTCTATGACCATTATCTGGAGCGGGATTTTAAGGATAGCATCCAGCTTATGGGTTGGGATTGGTCCTGTACGCGACGCGATGGATTCATCTCTGATCAAGACAACGGGAGATTCTGTGCCTTCCAGATGGATGAGTAATTCACAACTTCTCCTAGTGTTAAAGATGTTACCTACGGAGTAGTGTTACGGATTCCGCAGAGACCTTTCCTATATGGCTTAAAGCACTGCATGGGTTCCGAAAGGCACGAATTATGGTTCCGAAAGGCACGAATTATGGTTCCGAAAGGCACGAACTCGAAACCTCTCAAATCCGGTTCCCGATAGCACGAATTTTTTGGTTCCTGATAACACGAACTTGGGCTAAGGTATGGCATGGCTCTTTTACCTGATCGACACCCTCAAAAAGACTTTTTCATCCTCGACATTTCAGATGTCGTCCCAAAGGATGACACCGCCTCGATGGAGCATCCTATGTTCTCGCTGGCGACCAAACCGGACATGCGGCATCTGCTCTACAAGAGTGGGGAAAACAGCCTTGAGATCGTCCCATCGAGTCTTGGGCTTCCATCCATCAAGGACAAAGACATTCTCATCTTCTGTATCAGCCAGTTGATGCACCGAAAGAACCGTGGCGAAGAGATCGGAAAACGCGTCCGATTCAGCGCCAGAGAGCTGATGATGGCAACCAACCGCAATACAGATGGGCGCGAGTACAAGCGCGTTGAAAAGGCCTTCCAGCGGCTACAAGGCACCCAGTTCAAGACAAGCATCCGCACGGGCAATAAGAAGGAAGTACGCATATTCAGCCTGATTGATGAGGGCGGATATGTGATGCGCGAGGAAGGCGAATGGCGGCTCGACTACTGCGAGGTCGTTCTGTCGGATTGGTTCATGCGGGCGATTGAAGCAAATGAAGTTGTCAGTATCTCAGAGGACTACTTCCGTCTCCGCAGACCCCTCGAACGCCGCATCTATGAGATCGCTCGGAAGCACTGCGGTAGTCAAAAACGCTGGCATATCAAGCTCGCCAACCTCCAAGACAAGACAGGCAGCAATGCCCCTCTCAAGAAGTTCAGACTCAATATTAGGCAGATCATCGAGGGCGACCACCTGCCCTTCTACACACTGGAGCTAACCTCCGACGATCTGGTTATCTTCCGACCACGCCAGAACCGCGTAACCATTGCGGCTGACATTGTTCTACCAGATTGGGCCGAAGAAAAAGCTCGCGAGATCGCACGGGAAAAGGGTTGGGACTACCACGCCCTCCGCGCAAACTGGATGAACTTCGCTCACGAGGCAACGAGCAAGGGAAATCCACCTAAAAACGCTGGCGCAGCCTTTGTTGCTTACTGCAAAAAACAAGATAATCTAAGAAAATGAGCGCTCTCAGCAAGGATTTAGTATGACCATCGACGAACTTGTTGCGCTGATTTCGCGAAGCACTCAGCATAAGCACCTCTATCACTTCACAGACGAGTCAAACTTCGAGACCATCGATAAGAAAGGCCTATTCTCAAAAGAAAAAATGCGCACTGAGGGCTGGTGGCCGCAAACGACAGGCGGCAATCAATGGAGCCATGATCAAGA
>CAYMFZ010000482.1:0-4828 GCA_964389585.1 uncultured Pirellulaceae bacterium
GCTTCAAGGGCTTCGTCTCGGGTGGAGCAAACGATGGCACCCTTTCCCGCGGCAAGCCCATCCGCTTTGACGACTAGAGGAACGTTGTTGGGAGTTTCGGCATAACGTTCATTGATGAATCGTTCAGCGGCTTCAGCAGCTTTGAATTCATGGAAGTCAGCAGTGGGAACGTCGGCAGATCGAAGCACGTTTTTACAAAAGACTTTACTGCCTTCGAGGCGTGCCGCACCCTTCGAGGGGCCGAACACTTTAAGCTTCTCGTCTCCAAACGCATCAACGATTCCATCACAAAGCGGAATTTCTGGCCCGATAACGGTCAGACCGATTTCGTTCTGTTTGGCGAATCCGACTAATCCGGAAATGTCATCTGCCGAAATGTCTACGTTCTCAGCATCAACTGCTGTTCCAGCATTTCCTGGCGCGACGAAAACGCGATCGACCCGCGAGCTCTGGGCAATTTTCCAAGCGATAGCATGCTCGCGGCCACCGCCACCCACTACAAGAACTTTCATTTGTGACGATTCCCACGCTCAGATAATACAAATTCAATCTGACGATTTTACGGCTTTAGAACCCGAATGACAGGGGCGAGGAAGGTCGTAATTGTTGGGGTTTCGAAGCGATGTGCTGGACTTGATGCAATAGGCGTGTAACCTTAATCATCTAATTAGTACGAAGCGGCGAGATGGGAACTAACCGGCTCGCAAACGCAAGACTCTGATCCCAGGACCACATGAAATGCAGTTTTCAATGAATCAACTTGTTGCAGCTATTTTGTTGACTTCGATGTTTACATTTTTGCCCAGCGAAAAATCCGTTTTTGGCCAAGACCAGTGGGGACATATTACCGGACAGATCGTCGTCTCGGGTGATGTACCAGAAAATCCTCCTGAAGAGGTCAAAGACAATAAGGACAAAGCCGTTTGTCTTGTCGATGGAAAGGTTCCGCTTGACGATGGAATTGTCGTCAATGGCGACATGCAAATTCGCGACGTTTACGTGATGATGTACGTTGGAAAAAAAGACACAGCTCCCGAAAAGTTTCATCCATCTTACGAGGAGAAAAAAGCTGAGAAGGTGATGATCGACAACGTGAAATGTCGCTTTGTTCCCAAAGCTGTTTTTGCTCGTTCTGGCCAAACTGTCGTTCTCAAGAACAGCGACGACGTCGGTCATAATTGCCGAATCACAACGATTGAGCATGGGCACAACGTTAACATCGTTAAAAATTCAGAGGCTGAAATTGTTCTCGACGACCTAAGTGATCGAGTTCCTGGTGAAGTGAAATGCGACATGCATCAGTGGATGGATGGAATCATTTTGATTCGTGACAACCCTTACGTCGCCATCTCAGACGAAACTGGAAAATTCACAATTGAAAATGTCCCGGCTGGTGATTGGAAGTTTCAGTTCTGGCACAAAAAAGCTGGCTATCTAAAAACGATTGAAGTCAAAGATTTCGAAGTCGACAAGCGTCGTGGCTTCATCGAGACAACAATTAAGAATGGCGAGACATTGGATCTGGGTGTTTTGACTTTGCCTGCCACCGCACTCTCAAAGTAGCGATTGCTGCCGGTTAAATCATTAAAGGCGAGTCGATCTTGAATTGACTCGCTTTTTTTTTGCGATCGAAAAATAGAATTCGACATTGCATCTGATTTCAGCTCGATCTCCAACGCAATTGAAGTTAAGTTCTGCAGCAGCTCGGCAGTGTTGAGCGTATCGCTACGTGTCTGGATCGATATCTGGCAGTTCAAGCAGGTTATCAGCGATCACTATTAACGGTTAGGGTCGGGTGAGAGACGAGGCATCTGATGGTCTATCAAAGCTGACTTGACCTGAGCCACTGGGAGAGTCCTTGGGGGTACGTGCCCGGCCGCTTACGCGTCACGGCTCACAAGCAAGTATGCATTTCAGAACTGGCGAGCCATTAGGTTTCTGCGACAATTTGTCCGCTCGACAATTCGTTCATTTCGGCGAAAATACTCGATGAGACAGACGTTCTTGGCCAGTCTTTTGGCCAGTCTTAACCGCTTTTTTAACCAACATGACCATTCCGATTTGGCTGCCAGATCTTTGACTCGTTTGACTGCACAATTTGTATGCTTGGGCATTTGTCTAACCATGGCGGTTGGCTGTGACAAATCACCGCCCCCAAGTTTTCGATTCAATTTGGTTGAATGGAACAAGCAGGAGCGATTGCACCTTTCTGATGACGAGAGTTTCGATGAAAAGTATAAGAGCGAAGTCAGCACAATTTTGACGACGCTATTTGGAACCCCGGACGAACCTAAATTCCCTTTTCTTTCAGGCGATGATGATCCAGTTCGAGAAGTGATCAGCTTGGAAGGCTTGAAGCTTTCTGCCGGCGCAGTTCAAAGCGATCGAAGCGGAGCACCATCAGGTTTGTATCGAGAACATTGCGCTCACTGCCACGGAGTGACGGGAGACGGAGCTGGCCCAACAGCAGCTTTGTTAAATCCTTACCCTCGGGATTTTCGCTTGAGTAAATTCAAGTTCAAATCAACGCCACTCCGACGACCTCCTACAGATCATGACCTGAAAACGATTCTTGAAAATGGAATTCCGGGCACTGCAATGCCTTCCTTTCGCACGTTGCCAGAAGAAGAGCTTGATGCGTTGATCGATTACGTCAAGTATTTGACGATTCGAGGTCAACACGAGCGTTACCTACTCGCTGAAGTGCCTGGGCTAGATGGTCAGCCGATTATCGAATCGCCCCTGCCGGTGGCAACGGATGGAAAATCCAGTTCAGAAGATCTCATCAAATCGTTGGAGGATCAGGTCCACGAGTTTGCTAGTGACGGTTTGTTTGAAGGAATCGTTTCACGCTGGGTCGAACCAGAATCGAAAGTCACCGAAGTTCCACCGGCTCCTCCAGAGTTTGATCCGCTGAATCCGAACCACGGACAGTTGGTTGATCGCGGTCGAAAGTTGTATCTCGACAAAGGAAACTGTGCACAGTGTCATGGAGATACCGGCATCGGCGACGGTCAGCTTTCCAACTACGACGATTGGACGAACGATTGGAAAGTTGGCAACGTCAATTTCAATAAGCCTGAAACGTACCAAGAGTTTGTCGATGCTGGTGCCTTTCTCCCTCGCAAGATTCTGCCACGAAATTTGAACCAGCCCGTTTATCGAGGAGGCGGAAGTCCAAACGATTTGTATCTGCGGATCGCCAATGGAATTGAAGGAACGCCAATGCCGGCTTCTTCTGCCCTGACACCGGAGGAAAAGTGGGCCGTTGTGGCTTACGTTTTATCAATGCCTTACGAGGATAAAGTTCGACCGGTCGAGAAACCGGCAGACTAGCAGCGCGACAAAAACCTTCAGCAAAGCGATCCATTCAACGTGAATCTGAGAATATGAAATCAGGCGATCAACAATCTGATCTACCCAGTCGACTTCCGCATCGTGTGGCTGTTGTGCTCGCGATGATCGTATTCCCATTGATTTGGGTTGGCGGTCTTGTAACGACTTATGATGCTGGAATGGCGGTTCCTGATTGGCCCGGAACTTACGGATACAACATGTTTTTGTATCCGATGGAGACTTGGCTTTTTGGACCTTTCGACCTGTTTGTTGAACATGGGCATCGCTTGTTGGGCTCGTTGGCAGGTTTGGTGGCGATTGTTTTGCTCATCACAACAATGCGGAAAGAACCTCGAAGTTGGGTTCGTTGGGCGTCGCTTGGTTTATTGTTGCTGGTGATTTTTCAAGGTCTACTTGGCGGCATGCGCGTGCTAATGGATGCGAGAACGCTCGCAAAAATCCATGGCTGCGTCGGGCCAGCATTTTTCGCGTCGGTGGTTGGGTTTTGCGTTGTGACTTCTCGATGGTGGTGGAACACTAATCGGACGGAAGAGCCAACCGTTCGATCAGCAGGGTTGGTTCGGTTTGCAACATTGATGTTATTGTTGAGTTTCTTCCAATTGATTGTTGGGGCGTTTCTACGTCACATTTCAGTTGTGTCGCCGCCAAGCGTTTACAAGTCACTTGTGATCATGCACATTACGATTGCCATTTTGATCTTGATCGGAACCTTTCTCCAATGGTCCTATTGTCGGCTTAAGCGCTTCAAGAACGTTGGAATACGGGGATCGATTAACTGGCTGATGGTCCTAGTATTTGCGCAGGTTGGGCTGGGATTCGGGACTTGGGTCGTGAAGTTTGGCTGGCCTATCTGGTTCTCAAACCTCGGTTTTGCCGCCACTTTTGTCGTGGGCGAAAAAACTTTTTGGCAAATGAATTTAATCACTGCTCATGTTGCCGTTGGCTCGTTAATATTGGCGTTTTGGATGGTCCACAGTCTACGTTGTCGGCGTGCGTTAGGGCGGCAACTCGTCCCATTAGTTGGTGGTAAATCCGATCCAAAATCCCATCTGTTTTCCCAATCAAACAAATCACTTACGTCAAGTTAATTTGAATATGTCAAACTCAACAACCGCCTTGAGCAACTCAGCGGAAACCCAATTGGAGCACGCGTCACCTTTGAAGACACGGACGCAGGCGTACATCGAGCTGACCAAGATGCGAATCTCTGTCATGGTCTTGTTCACGTTTGCGGTCGCTGCGGTTCTGTCGGCGCATGCGGCAGGCGTCGGCGTCGGGTTGGGGTGGATGGTCGGTGCCCTGATTGGCATGTTGATGATCGCGTCAAGCGGCAATGCGATGAATATGTACCTCGAACGATATTCTGACTTCCTCATGCCTCGCACGGCGGGACGTCCATTGCCGGCACAGCGGTTGTCCTCCACAGAAGTCGCGATGTTTGCTGCAGTGACATTGGGAATCGGCGTGGCGT
>CAYMFZ010000483.1:0-4825 GCA_964389585.1 uncultured Pirellulaceae bacterium
CACTCTCACTCATACTCATACTCATACTCATACTCATACTCATACTCTGACTCATACTCTGACTCATGCTCTGACTCATACTCAAAATCCTACTCAGCCCCGTAAATTCGAAAAGGATTTCGATCAAGAGCGATTAGAAAACACGATCATTTCGTAAGCGCAAATCAGAATCTTCAGCACACTCCACAGCATTTTTATCTAATCACTTCAGCAGGATCGCCATGTGTGATTTCGGCTCGCGGGGATTCAAGCGCTGAGAAAACAGCCCAGACCGGATAATGATCTGAGACCAGTTGTGCATCCGATAACGACAAGCCATAGACTTGCTGAACATTCATAACGCCGGCTTGGTTGCGGTACTCGGAAGTGTACCCTGAATCAAAAACGATGTTGTCATAAGCCTTCGTTTGAACCGTATTCGTCTTGATGGTTGACGGAAGTGCGGCATGTTGGCTGCGCATCCATTGATACTTGTGGTACTTGTGCGGCTCGTCATTCAGGTCGCCAAGCAAAATGAAGTCGTCTTCGCCTTGGTGGTTGGTGTAGATTTCGCCGATGATTTCTCGGAGGGCTTCAAATTCAACGTGGGCTTCATCAGGATCAATATGAACGTTCATCAAGGCAAAACTAAACGCCTGTTCGATCGGAACGTTGAGGCAACGGAACTGACCGACAAACGGCGGGCGATGCATAATTCGATAGCGGTCATGTGCTGCATAGGTCGGGCCAACCAATTCGACTTTGGTGGTGTCGTAGATGAAAACAGATTGCTCGAAGTAACGAGTTGTCTGTCCTGCAACGATATACCCCTGTCGTGGCCCAACCGCAGCGGCATAGCTTGATCCGTCAGCGTTGATTTGCCGTAGAAACTCAGGGATCACGCCTTGGTCTTTGTCGCGTAGTTCCTGGATCGCAAGAATGTCGAACCTGCGAGCGATGTCAGTCAAGATACTGACAACTCCAGGCTTGCCCATTTTCGTTTTTCCAAACATTTGGATGTTGAACGAACCGATTACAATCTGTGGCGTTTGCTGCTGATTCGGATTTTGGCCGTTGGATTGGCTATTTGTTTGGTTATGAGCTTGCCCGTTGGAATGAATCTCAGGCTCGACTTGATTGTTCGAACTTGATTCATGCGAGTGACCAGCGTGCTCATCCAATTCGGCAAGTTGGCTTGGGTCGCAGCCGGTTATGGCAAAGATCAAACTGACTGTCAAAAGAATAGCCAGATTCAAGACAGAAAAATGTCGACGGCTGTTTTGCAGAATATTCACGATTACCGCCTCCATGCGGATCCTTCGTTGGCTCAAAACGCTACGGCAGAAGACTGCCGATTGGACTCTTCAACGCGCCGACTTCCTGTTGGCCGCGTAAAAATGAAAAGTCGCGAGAGGGTAGAAGAATGAACGGTTCGCCGCTAGGTCATTTCCTGTGTCAAAATCTCTTTCGACGCTATAATTGGGACATGCAGAATTCGAAATCCAAGATGCGACAAACTAAGCCACGGACCGAGGCCGCGCGAAACAAGCTAGTTGTTTCCGTTGTCGCGGTTGTGATTGTGATGCAGTGCCAATATTCGATATCGCACGCGTGCCCAGGCAGTTTTCTTTTGGCGACTCAAACTGTTGAGTCGGGTGAGCCGTCCTTGAATTCGGC
Source organism: uncultured Pirellulaceae bacterium (assembly GCA_964389585.1). Taxonomy (GTDB): domain Bacteria; phylum Planctomycetota; class Planctomycetia; order Pirellulales; family Pirellulaceae; genus Mariniblastus. The sequence continues at coordinate 1,657 of CAYMFZ010000483.1, forward strand.
TGATGATGAAGTGACTCAGGCTGAAATTGATCGCTTGGTTCGACAGTTGGGCGCGCCCAGTTATGCCGCTCGTCAATCGGCGATCGAACAGCTTTGGGAACTTGGTCCCAAAGCCAAATCATCTCTCGAGCAGGCTGTCGCTGGAACCGATTCGGAAGTTGCTCGTCGCGCTGGAGAGATTTTAACGGTGTTGTCGATGGGAATTGACAAATCGGGTTCACCAGAAACTGCCAAACTCATTTTGCATTTTCACTCCAGCGAACAAAGTGTCAGGATCGCAGTTCTGTTGCGGTTGTTTAACAGCGGCAAAATTCATTTGGCGTTTGAGCTGATGGGGCAGATTGAGGATCTTGAGAGTCAGGCAGATTTGTTTGATACGGTAATCAGTTTTGAAGACAAACTTATTCAGCTTGCTCGTGAAGACAACTGGGAAGACTTTGAATTCATCCTCAGTCATCCAATCACGTTTGCACATCGTCCCGACGCTGCGGTCCATTACCATCTTCTTAACGGAACGCTTGGAGAGAAAACGGAAGCAATCGAACTTTCGATAAAGAGCAAAGAAGATGATGGCAAGAAGTTGGACGACAACGAACTGAAGAAATTAGTTGCAATCTACCGGTTTACAGATCAATACGAATTGGCATTTCAGTACGCTGAAAAAATTAAGGATGCCGATTTTCAAGCTGGAATGGAAACGCAACTTATTAAGGAGCAAGGGGACTGGGCCAAATTGGCTCAGCGAATGGCTATTTCAGAAGAGGAAATTAAGCCTGGTGAAAAGAAGCTTGTTTGCGCACCAGCGCAACAAGCCCTCGTTCATCATTACCTTGGCGATTTGGAGAGTTATCGGGAAACGGTTAAGTCATTAGAAGAAAAAGCCAAAGAGTTTGAGCAGGACAAAGACGAAAGCGAAGCCAAAAGTCTGCGAGAGACATTGATTCAAATCGGATTGAGTAATCTCGATTGGGATTTGGTTGTTGACAATCTTCAACCTGATGAAAAAACGAGATCGTTCTGGATTCATTCCACCAACAATCGTGCGGAGGGAGCGTTTAAGGTAATCGGTCTGGGCGAATCGGTCGAAGAAAGAACGCTTTGGATTGATCGTCGCTTGCGCTATTATCGCTCGCTGGCATTGAAATCCAAACGTCTTTATGAATCGGGCGATGACACTGATGAAGTCGATGAGCGCAAGCAAGAAGTCTGGAGCAACACGATCGCCGTCGCCGGGCTATTGGGAGACCTTGGGCATCGAGACGTATCAATCATGTTTTTTCAAACACTTTTTGCTTCGCTTGAATTGGAAAATCAAAACTATACTCGATTCGCGATAATCGCAAGCTTGATCGAGCTTGAGTGTTACGACACGGCGTGGGAGTTGATTGAATACGGCATCGATTCCAACGCCTATCGTAGTTTACTGACTTACATTCTGCCGACTCGGTCGTCGTCGGCGCGGTTTTGGTTTGGACAATTAAAGACGCGATACTCCAACCCCTTGCAGCGACTAAAAGTTACATCTGGCATTGTTAATTCACCGCTTGGCACCACGAAAGATTTTGATCTCAATGTTGAGTTGGCAGCGGCTCTCTCCAATCTGAAATCGAGCAGTGCGACTGAGTTTCAGTTGGCCAAAGTCTATGAATATCACGGACAATTCGAGCGAAGTGAAAACCACTTCGCGGCGGCTCGGGATTTGGGATACCGAACTGCAAGCCAAGACCTCGCCTACGATGCGATGAAACGAGGAAATTACGAATTGGCGTTGGCTTATTTTGAGGAGACTTGGCGCTCGCGAAATTCTGCTTTTGATGCGGCTTTCGCTGCCGAAGCCTTTCGAAAATCGGAAAAACCACAAGAGGCGAAGCTGCGGCAATGTTTAGCTTTTGCGCTTTGGAATGACAGCTATCGTACGTCCTCGACTGTTGTTGCCTTGGATAAATTGGAATCGACCCATTTGATCAAAGACTTTCTCGCGATGGAAACGATTGACATGTTTGGGAACCAGATCTCATCCGAAGGCTATCGAGATGAGCTGGCTAAAGCGGTCAAAACAGAAGATCCAGAAAGAAGTGCGATCAATTTTCAGGTTGCGCTTTTTGCCGCGATGGCCGACGGACTTGATTCTCAAATAACTGGCTATTGGTCAGACACGCGCAAGAAAATTAACCTGGCGGTTGCGAAAACCAAAATTGCGGCCGGCCAAAGTGACGCAGCCTACAAGCTGGTGGAGCAATACAATCGCTTTTGTCCTGGAGACCCAGACCTTGCAGAGGAAGCCGTTGTGCTGCTCGACAAAGCGGGTGAACGCGAGTTGGCGGACCAATTGTTCGACGAATTGACTCGGCACTATGTTTCGTTGCTTGCGACCTATCCTGACAGTTCGACGCAACACAACAATTACGCTTGGGCCTGTGCCGTCGCACGCAGAGGCTCTGACATCATGCTTCGTCACGCTTTGCGAGCGTGTGAGATTCGCCCCAACTCGTCGTCGTCACTCGACACATTGGCAGAGGTTTACTTTTTGCGAGGTGATCGAACCAAGGCCATTGAATTGAGCGAACGCTGCATCCAGTTGAATCCCACCAAGCAACATTACCGAAAACAGCTGATTCGATTCAAAAGCGAAACGCCGGACAAAGATTGAATGGCATCCCAAGAGCTAGAGGACATTTCAAAACCTAAAATCGTGCGATCATCGTAGTGGGATTCGCCAGAATTCCCTTTGTTTTGAAAGCGAGCTGGGACTTCTGGCGAAGTCCACTACAGGTTTTGAAATACCCTCTAGTAGTTCTTCAGAACTGAAGTGCGTAAGTTGTGAGCCGCGACGCGTAAGCGGCCGGGTGCGTAACCCCTGGAATTATGGTTCCTTCGGCTCACAGTGCGAGCTGATCAAGTCAGCTTTGACAGACCACTATTTTGTCGATACTTAGTTGATGACGATCAAAAGCAAATTGCGAATTGGCGACAACCGTCTGCCCTAGCGACAAAGCCTCAACCACCCGATAATCGTACTTTTCAAACCACGATATTTCGGATTTTGATATGAGTGCAGATCAAAGACTTCAAGAGTTGGGTTTTGAGCTTCCGCCTGCCCCGTCAGCAGTTGGTGTTTATAAACCAGCTTTAACGATCGGTAACATTTGTTACACGTCCGGGCATCTTC
>CAYMFZ010000484.1:0-4817 GCA_964389585.1 uncultured Pirellulaceae bacterium
ACTCTGTCGCTGCGCTCGGAACTGGCGCTCATTCACGGAGTGAATGGCCACAATCCGATTGCCTGATTGAACGAACTTCATTCGAGATTGAACGAACTTCATTCAATAATCGACTTCACCAACACAGCCCGATCAACGTTGTGATTAACGCCCGGCTCAAAGGCGACCGGGATTGAGCGATCCACCATAAAGAAAGCCCGAGATCGACGGACTTCGCCTGTTTCCGCACCAGCTTCAACACCTTCATCATCGGGGCCCGGCTTCAAAGATCCATCCGGATTGACTTCGAAATATCCGACCGAAATCCAAATCGCAAATACGCTTGAGCGCGACGTCACAAGATTCCCCAAACGTTGTCGCATATCGTTGCGGAAATAGGCGGCTCGATCATCGCTGATAAAAGGGGAGCTGGCATCATCGATATCGTAATCCAACAATGGATTGGTACCGTCAGATCGAAACAGTCCGCACTCAACCGGATCAACGACTAATTGATTCGATGTGCCAACAGGACTGAACGGGACGAGATTGCTTGCCCGTGATGGTCGATACGGATTGGCATAGTTGAACGAAGTGCTACCTCCATGCCGAGACGCCTCCCAATCAGGATACGTAACTGGATCAAAGGCGTCGGTCGCATAGCTTCCCATCGTTCCACCCATCAACCCATTCCAAATCGTTGGATCCAGAACTGTATTGATGTTAATTTTTCCAGGGTAGCGATAATTCGAAACCTTATCGAACGGTGCCGCCAATCCGAATGAAACACTATGCAGATCGTTATCAAATGTCGCAGGATTGACGTAGGACTCAGTTCCGATAAATCGCGAAGGGACTTCGAGGAAATCAAACAAGTGATGCATCGACGGACCATTGGCAGACCCGTCAACTGAATCCGCGTGAAAATTCAACAAGTAAGGATAGTGGCTCGAGTAGTTTTTGGATTCGCGATCTGGTTTGTCTGCGTTTGCGTCCGTTTCAGATTGCGGATTGAACAAATCTCGGTCTGCCGGCTTGCTCGAAATATCAAATGATCGTGTCAGCCAGTAACTTGAGGTATGCGGCACATTCGCCAATTCCAATTGGCTGACGAACGGACGATTATTCCAAGTCAACGATCCGAATGGAACTAGCTCTGTTGATGCTTGAGAATCTTTATAGGCTTGGTTTAAGCCACCAAACGTTTCGACAAGATTCCAACTTAGAATGTGATTGTCGCCTTGGCTGAAAGAATTGCCTGAAACTTCGACTGGATCTTGCGCTCCATGCAGATCACTCTTAAAAAGCAGTCGATCTCGCTCTGTTGTTTGGCCATAGTCACTGTCCGGGCTACCACGACGCTCATGTGTTCCGAATCGCATGATGCCTGGAACATTGTTTGAATCAGTTGCGGTCGTCACTCCATTGAAAGCAAACAAATCAATACCACACGAGTCAATCGTCATGTAAGGATTCGTCAAGTTGTTGAATGGCAGCAGCGGATTGGCCAATCGTTGAAGATGAACGATACGATAAGGTGCCCGCGGGTCTTCTGGATCAAGCGACGAATCCTTGGCGACAAGCCCATCGTTCTTTAGGTACCTGTCGTAGTTATCCTGATCAAGCTTGCGATCAATCGGCTCGTCAAACGCGTAATCCATCGGCGTGCCGGGCGTCGTGTTGTATTCAACGAACTTTAAGCCATCTGCGACCGGCTCCAACTCGATATTGAATCCTCCAGAGCCAGTTTGACTCCAGTAGCCATCTATAGGATCGCTGATTCCGAGTTCCCGCTCCCAACCACCATCGTTGAGTCCGATCGGTAAACAAACGACGCCCAGTCGCTGTTCTCGCGGAGGCTCATCATCGAGCTCAACTGTCATCTTAGAATCATTTTTTTGCCATTGATTGATTTCTAGAATACTATTTGTCGGATCGAGACTGATGCGACGCGTTTTATTTTCCAACTCGTCATCAGTCAAAGGGTCCGGCGTCAGGCGACGTCCGAAATACGTATCGTACCGATCGCCAACTTTTCTACCTGCGGTGCCAACCATCGCGTACTTACCCGGCGCTACGAAACCCGCCTCAATGTCTTCATCGGGATAGTAAACTTCCGGTCCATGATCGACATGAAAGGCCGGTTTAGCGAAGTAGATCCTTCGCGTCTCGGTCACGGCTGTTGAACTTTCGTTATTGGCAGCATTGTCTGGATCAAGCAACTCTTCGCCTTCATCCACCACGACCATTCGCCAAATCGGGCTAGATCCATCAGGAGAAGTTCTTTGTAAGACGACTCCATCCAAATTGTCATCGTACAACTCCGGCGGACGCACTTGATTCGCGTCGTTGATCACCCAAGGGTTGTAGAGTTCAAAAAAAGCAGAGACGCGCGGAACAAGATGGCTGTCGAAATCCGAGTCACCATCACTCATGCGACCTGGCGTATCGGCGCCTGCGTCTTCGGTGGACAAGTCTTGTGTTCGCCGGTCGTGCGTCGCCATGGTCTCGCTGATCAACAGCTCTGGCCGCTCAGTCCCCCAACATTTGAATCGCATTTGAACCTGCGGCGTTCCTTCCAAGAGTGACTCGGAAGTAAACACGTTTCCATCGACATCCCAACCATTCCACGGATTCAAATCAAACTCACACGCCGTCATGATCGAATCGCGGTCACGGAAATCAACCACGTTAGCAACCCATTGCGCGACCATTTTTCGATAGTCTAGCCAATCATCAAGATCAGTCGTGCCATCTTCGTTGAAGTCATACCAGTCCGCCGCCACCGTAATCAGTCCGTCGCCATCGCGATCAATCCGCTCGGTCGCCAACAAAGTCAACACAAACAAATGGCGGGCAAATCCGACTCGTGCGAATAGCGAATCAAAATCATCCGTTGTGATCGAATCATTATCGTGGTCGAACCCAATCAGTTGACCGTTTGGGTGTGTCAGCATATCGGTTTCGCCCATCTCATCGACGATTCCATTGCCGTTGTTATCGATGCCGTCGCCAAATTCGCGATTCACATTCATTGGCAGCCCGCGAAAGACTTCGGGCGGGATCATCGTTCGCAAATGACTGCGGATCACATTGTCGCGATCGGTAGTCGAAGTTGGAATGTTGGAATTCAAGATTCCATACAACTGACGCGGCAAATCGCCAAACGCGGTGGGGACTTCGAAACTGTGCGTCGTTACCTTGCGGCCTGCGTTTGCAGTTACCGAAAGAATATCGACCAGGCGCCGGGGAAGCAGTTGCGAATCGGGATCCGTTTGCCGAAATACTGCTTCAAGTTCACTCGCCGTAAAGGGCGAATCGAATTGCCGGTTGGTTGCGGTTTGAGAATTGCCGTTGTCAAAACTCATCTCGTAAGGCGAATCAACGATCTCATTGGCTAGCGTCGACTCACCCACATTGGCGACGGGCAATCCGATCGGGAAAGGATTACTCGCCCCTCTGTCGTATATCTCCGAGTAACCTTGAACAAACCGACCATGAACATCCATGGCGGAACCGAAGTGCCGATCGACCGTTCCCGGAATGATCGAACCAAAAGCATCATCGGGATAGCCAAACAGTTTATAGCCTGACCACTGATCACGAACTTCCGGTTCACCTGGCAAACCGTCCGCACCATATCGACCAAGGTGTGGGCCGGATCCCAAAAAGATTCCGGACTCGGCTGAACCAACCGTCTGAGACATGCTAATTTCAGGCGGACCAAACCCTTGGCCACGTTTGGTTCCAATCGCACCGACGGGCAAGCCCAAAAATTTTATTTCGGTCATCGCATCTGAGCCACCTCGGAGATCAGCTAGTAGTTCCGCGGGCAGGCGATGACCATCTCTCAATCGACTGCCATGCGCGTTCACATTGATCCGTCCATCCATGTCCAAAACGAGATAGGACACAAGCGGCTTAACACAAGTCCCATCAGGACGATTTTCAACGGGTAAACCAATATCCATCCAAATCCCATCGTCGACGCCATCGTTATTGTTATCAACCGCGACGCCATCGTTGTTGGTTCCGCCTTGGTCGAACGCGCGAAAGTCTCGTCTCGGATCGTTGCCAGGCAAACTGATCAGATCGTCACGATGAAAACTGGCTGCTTCTAAAGTACCATCCGGATTGATGCCGGCCAGAAACATGTTTTGAAAATCAAAAGTGTCATACGATTCGTTGGGGCCAAGCGAATTTGCAACTCCACCGAACCTTGAGAAGTAATTGGCATTCAACTCGGCTCGCGTTCGACCAACCTGATTTGGCTGAAGTGCAGAACTTGAAAGCGCTGGAGAATTTCTGGACGTCATCGGATTGTAAAATCCAGCGCCCGTTCCAGCGAATGGCCGGCCGTTGATTACCATCCGGCTTCCAACCAAGGCCCCCGAGCTGGCGACATTGAAACCTGAGTCACTACGACTGGGGAGCAATAAAAAGGTGTGAACGTAACCCGCGGTCGAATCACCTGAGACTTGATGATCAACAATCCGCGTCGTCAGCCCTTTTCCAGGCCCTGAAACGGCGACCATCAATAATCCACTGAGCGCTCCATCGACAGGTTGCGGTGTAAAGCCCGCTCCGTCGATCAGTCTTGTCCAATCGTTGTTAAGATTCAACGAAATAAAATGCTCGCTCGAGTCAGCCGTCGCCGAAGCCACCGTTGCCGAGATTCCATAGCCATACATATCGCCCAGCAAACTGTGTCCGCGAAGCGACGATTGCGAGTTGTTGAGTGCTGGCCCTCGAAACAGATCGTAGAAAGCTCTTTCAAGATGGGCGCGGCTATCGGTCGTATAAACGTGTCGCGTGCTTCGCTTTCGCGCCGACCGAAA
>CAYMFZ010000485.1:0-2722 GCA_964389585.1 uncultured Pirellulaceae bacterium
CGACATTGAAAACGTTGGACGCACGGCTTACCACCATACTTTTTTTGAGATGCTGGGCAATTTTAGTTTTGGCGACTATTTCAAACGTGATGCCATCCATTGGGCTTGGGAATTTCTCACCGACAAGAAATGGCTGGGGCTTGAGAAAGACCGTTTGAGCGTGACGGTTTATCTCGACGACGACGAAGCTGCTGATATTTGGCACAAAGACATTGGGCTCTCGCTTAAGCAAATTCAAAGGCTTGATGAAAATGAGAATTTTTGGCCAGCCAGCGCGCCTTCTTTGGGGCCTGATGGGGTGTGTGGTCCGTGCAGGGCCGGAGTGTGAAATCTGGAATTTGGTTTTCACGCAGTTCAATCGCGAGGGTGCTCCGCCCGAGAATTTGACTCCGCTTCCAAATAAGAATATCGACACTGGGATGGGGCTTGAGCGAACAGCGGCAACGCTTCAAGGAGCTTCCACCAATTTTCACATCGATACGTTGATGCCAATCGTTGAGGCTGCCGCAGAAGTTTGTGGTGTCAAGTACGACGCGGATTCGGACAACGGACGACGTTTACGTCGAATTACGGATCATGTTCGGGCTTGTTCGCTGGCGATTCATGAGAATGTTTATCCCGGCAACAAAGGTGCAGAGTCGGTTATTCGTCTCTTGCTTCGCCGCGCGACGTTGCAGGGTTACGACATGGGGCTTCGCGATCCGTTTCTCTATCAGCTTGTTCCGAGTGTTGTGGAGCAATTGGGTAAGCCTTATCCAGAGTTGAGAGAAACGGTTGAGCGAGTGGCGTCAGTCATTCAAGCCGAAGAGAACAGTTTCTATTCTGTCATCGAAAAGGGGATTCCTCGCGTTGAAAAAATTGCTAAGCAATCACTTGAAAGTGGGCGCAAAGAACTAGACATGGAAATGTTTTTTGATGCCTACCAAACTCACGGTGTTCCTTCTTCGATTGGCGAGTCGGTGGCAGAGCAAAACGGATTAACGTTCGACTGGGTTGCTTTTGATGAACTTAAAGACAAACACGCGATCATCAGTAATGAAACTGAAACGATTGTGATGGGCGACGCGGGTCCATTGGATGTCATTAAGCGAGAAGTTAAGTCGACGACTTTTGTGGGATATGAAGCTCTCGAAACAAGCACAGATGTTCGCGGGATGTACTCTGAGCATGTTGAAGTCGTTCAAGAAAAAGACTCTGAATCTGGAAAATCGAAAGACAAGAACGTGACCGTCCAGTTGCGTCTTGAGTCACTTGAACCATGTGATCGAGACTTGTTTGTTGTCGTTTCCGATTCGCCTTTTTATGCCGAGTCGGGAGGCCAAGTCGGAGACGCAGGATGGATCGTTGGGCCAAACGGGAAGTTCGAAGTCTTGGATACCCAGAAAAACGGCGACGTTATTATTCATCGTGGGCGAGTGAGTGAGGGAAGTTTGGCCGTCGGGGATTCGGTGCAGGCGAAGGTTGATGCCGATCGTCGAAAGGGTATCTGTCGGGCTCACAGCGCAACACACATTTTGCATTACGCACTGCAACAAAATCTTGGTCAACATGCTCAACAGCGCGGTTCGAAAGTATCCGAGGATCATCTTCGTTTTGACTTTTCAAACATGGATCCGATAACCAGCGAGCAGCTCGCCTCAATTGAGCACCAGACCATCGAGAAAATCGAATCGGCTCAACCGATCAAGGCTGAGACATTGCCACTTGAAGCGGCCCGAGAGCAGGGCGCGATGATGTTGTTCGGCGAGAAGTATCCGGATCCAGTTCGGATGGTTTCGATTGGTGAGTTTAGCAAAGAACTCTGTGGTGGAACGCATCTTGAAAACTCCAGCGAAGTCGTTTGCTTTGAAATTTCGTCGGAGGAAAACATGGGTTCGGGAACGCGCCGGATTCAGGCTTGGACGGGGCAACGAGCCAAGAATAATCAGCAAAAGATACTTGACGATGCTACCGCTGTCGCAGGGCAACTTAATACTGTCGTTCCAGCGATTCCAAATGCAGTAGAGCAACTGACCAAATCCGTCAAGGATTTGAAAAAGCAGTTGAGTGCTGGCCGAAAATCATCCGCCGATTCGGAAGAAACTTGCAACACCAAAATTGCGGAAAAGGAAGAACTGACTTACTTCGAAGTCCGTACCTACATGCGAGAAGCGGCTGCGATACTGAACGTTCCTTTGCTTGAAGTTCGTGATCGAATTGGCTCGATGGTCAATGAAATATCAACTCTGGAAGATCAGCTTGAAAAACTGAGTGCTGCCGGAGATGTGGATGCGAATGAATTAATCGAATCTGCGGTCATGGCTGGCGATGTGCGGATTGTTGCTAGAGAGCTGCCAGGGGCGAATCGAGGATTGATGGTCCAGTTGATTGATCAAGTAAGAAAGAAAACCAACCCCGTGGCGATCTTGTTCGCCACCAGTCCTGGTGAAGGAGAGGTTCTGTTGTCGGCTGGGCTTAGTCGTGATCTAGTTGAGAAGGGCTTTAACGCTGGGGCGTGGATTCGAGAGGTTGCCTTGGTTGTCGATGGTAAAGGTGGTGGAAAGCCGGATCTTGCTCAAGCTGGTGGCAAGAATCCTGACAAAATCAGCGATGCTCTTACGACTGCAATAGAATTCATGAAAGTGAAACAATCTGGCTAGCAAGTGAGTACTTTATTGCTGGTAGGCTTACTACCAATCGGGGTGTTTCTTTACAGTTGGCACGGTGCCACGTAGTTTTGTTC
>CAYMFZ010000485.1:2732-4796 GCA_964389585.1 uncultured Pirellulaceae bacterium
ACCGTAGTTAATTGGTTGTGGTGGGTAATTTGTGCCCATCTGCCTTCTCTGGTCAAAGTTCGCGATTTCGCGCTTTGAATTTGAGAATCATATTTCAAACTGAACTTTTTGGGAGCGTAATATGCGAATCGCTGTACTTTCTTTGTTTCTATTGTTGTCAGCGGTCTGTGCGCCGGTGTTGGGGCAATCGTCTCCGCTTGAGGAAAAGCAAAAAGCCGTGATGGCTTTTAAGATTCAGATGAATCAGATTCGAGATAGCGACTTAGGGAAAAAGCTGAATCTCGCCCAGACATTGGATCAACTTCAGGCGTCCAGTGGTGATGATGGACCTAGCATGTCGTCCATCGATGAGATTTTCGGTGCCATGAGTGCGCCAGAAGACATGGCCGCAGCCATGCAAATGCAAGCAGGCACATTGCCAATCGACTTTTTCGTTCAGATCAAGGTGAATGACGAGGCTACGGTCAACAAAGTAATGGCAAAGGCGGAGGAAGAGAACGTTGGCAAAGTGGAAGACAACGGAAAGACGTTTTACAAAATGCCAGCAGAGAATGGTGGTCCCGAAGGCATCATGATGAGAAAGGTAAGTGCAACTTCACTTGAAGTCGGCACGGAGAAGTATCTTTTTCGTCCTGATCGGACGCCTTTCACCGCGAACCTTCAATCCGCACTTAAGAATTCTCCCAAAGGCGACATTCGAATTGTGATGGACCTGGAAGGCGCCAAGGGATTGATCGCCGAGGCAGTCGAAATGGGAAAGCAGAATCCCCCGAACGCGATGGTTCCGGCCTATCTGGATTTGGTTGACAACATGAAAGACATCGCGATTAGCATTAATCTTTCAGAAGGCGATTTGATGGCGCTGAAGGCAACTGGCGTTAACGAAGCCGACGCAACAGAACTCAAAGAAGGATTGGATTCACTGTTGGGAACCGCCAAGCTTGCGATGCAAGGCATGTTGCCGATGTTGCGTGAACAAGATCCAGACGGTGCAGCCGTGGTTGAGAAACTTGCGGGTACATTGAATGCAAAGAGTGAAGGAACGACGGTTTCGATCAACATTCCTACTCCCGATGGATTTAGCGAATGGGTCATCAAGCAGGCTGCGATGATGCAGCAGATGATGGGCGGCGGAATGGCTCCCGGCCGATAGTTCGATTTGATTTGATTAGTTTTGAAGGGCAGCACATTTGTGTTGCCCTTTTTGCTGCGCGGTGAAATGAAAGGCGTTTCCTTGGTTGACTTTACCAATTTTACGATCGCCAAGGAAAATAGGTTGCTTCAACTCGGAGTACAGCCTTCAAACCTAAATTTGACAATACAGATATGTCTGTGTTCGGAATAGAAAAGTTATCCGAAAACGGATTCAAACTGTTATCATTCGATTGAGAATTTTATTCATTTGATTGTGCTGCGGTTCAGCACGTAACCGAGTGATAACAATTGAATTGCGACTTTTCGCTACGGTAAGAACTGGGGCTAGCGAACGAGGGATTGACCAGTCTAAAACAAAGCTGATGAGAGCGTTTTAAGTATTGATGGCTAAATCAAACACAAAACACCAGCAAATTTTTGAGTACGTCCGCGATCGAATCATCTCGGGAGAGTATGGTGTCGGAGACAGGCTGCCGTCAGACGGTCAACTCGTAAAGTTGTTTTCAACGTCTCGCCCGACAGTGGCCAAGGCAATGCACGACTTGGAGGCTGAGGGGTATCTTGAAAGACGAATTGGCGCTGGCTCGTTTGTTCGTATGCAAGAAGGCTCTAAGCCGGCGCTGATCGGTATGCTGACTCCAGAGGTTGCCAAGCACGAATTGTTTGAGCCCATTTGCAATGAAATCGCAAGCCAATGCAGAAAGCACAAGCTCAGTTTGTTGCGCTCCGATTGGTTTGATGTTGAATTGAACGAAGAGCAACAAGAGCAGCGTGCAGTTGAACTGTGCGAGAAGTATATCCAGCTTGGGGTCGCGGGCGTCTTTTTTGCTCCCGTCGAATTTTCCGAGCAGATGAAGAAGGTAAATCGCGAAATTGCCCACCGACTGACTGAGGCGGGCATCTCTGTCG
>CAYMFZ010000486.1:0-4784 GCA_964389585.1 uncultured Pirellulaceae bacterium
CCGATGTCGATGTCGATGTCGAAAAATTTGCCGTGCGTTTCACTGGCCCGAGGCTAGCGCCTACGGCTCACTTTCTCAGCGCGGATTTATCAACAATTGTCGAACTGACTTGCTTTTTTAATGACGGAAATGGCGGTTGCCAGCCATCACCATTGCGATTCCATGTTCGTCACATGCGTCGATGACTTCTTGATCTCGAACACTGCCTCCCGGTTGTATGATTGCAACCACTCCAGCCTCTGCGGCGGCTTCGATCGAATCGGCGAATGGAAAGAATGCGTCTGAGGAAAGCACGGATCCCTTCGAGCGGTCGCCAGCTTTTCGAATCGAGATTTCAACGGAGTCAACACGACTCATCTGTCCTGCACCGACACCGACCAACGAGAGATCTTTTGACAAGCAAATCGCGTTGGACTTGATGTGGCGTACCATCGCCCAACCGAACCGCAACTCTGCCATCGTCGCTTCATCAGGTTGAGCTTTGGTGGCAACGGTCCATTTCGATTCATCGTCGGCTTGATTGTCGACTTCTTGAACGAGTATTCCGCCCACCAAATAGCGATACTCCCAAGCCGGACTGGACGGGCCGAGTTCCCCGACTTTCAACAAGCGAACATTCTTTTTCCACTTTGGTTTTGTGGTCAAGATCTCTTGCGCTTCGGAAGTAAAATCAGGCGCGACGATGGCTTCGATAAAAAAGTCACCCGTCGCAAGGAATTCAGCCGTGTCGGCTTCTAACGTTCGATTGATTCCAATCACACTCCCAAACGCACTTAAGGGATCGCCGGCAAATCCCTTCTTGCAGGCTTCAATGAGCGTCTCGCCAATTGCCGCACCACATGGATTATTGTGCTTGATTACCGAGCAAGCAGGTTGTGTTTGATTCCGCACGATCGACAAAGCACTGTCGAGGTCGAGCAAGTTGTTGTAAGAGAGCTGTTTGCCATTTAGCTGTCGAGCGTTGACAAGGTTGGCTTCGCGACAATCCTGTCGACTGTACAACGCAGCTTTTTGGTGGCTGTTCTCGCCGTACCTCAAATTGTCTTTACGCTGAAGCACGAGTTGCAGTGTGCTTGGGAAATTTTCACCCTCAGTTTGGCCTGAGAAATATTCCGAAATGGTTTTGTCGTAGCTGGCGGTATGCTGAAAAGCTTGAGCCATCAAATGTTTGCGAAGACCGTTTGAAGTATTACCCATCGTGTCGACCTCTTCCAAGATCGCGCTGTACTGATCCGGGCTACAAGCGATCGTAACAAAGTCACTATTCTTTGCCGCTGCGCGAATCAGACTGGGGCCACCAATGTCAATTTGCTCGATCGCCTCATGCTGCAAAACATTCGGACGAGCAATGGTGGCCGCAAACGGATAAAGATTGACGACTACTAATTCAAAAGAACTGATGTCGTGTTCTTCCATTGACTTCAAATCGGAGTCGAGATTGTGGCGACCCAGAATTCCCGCAAAAATTTTGGGATGCAAAGTCTTAACCCGGCCATCCATCATCTCTGGAAATTTTGTGTACTCCGCGACGTCGATGACTTTAACACCGGATTCTTCGAGGTGTCGCCGAGTTCCACCTGTGCTGTAAATCTCAACACCCGCGTTCACAAGTCCTTGGGCAAAGTCAACGATTCCTAGTTTATTGCTAACGCTGATTAACGCGCGTTTGATTTTTGGAGAGTTCATTATTTTGAGGGGTGATTGATTCGACGTCCGTGAAAGCCGACCAATTGTGAAAAACAACGGTCTGTTAATCAACCGGGCGAGGAAACAAACATTGGGAAATGTTGTTGGCATTTCCAAACAACGCACTTTAAGCCAACTTAAACCGACAAAAACTGGATCGCTGCGTCCAAAACCAATTTCGCGGATTCGTGCTGACGCTCAATACGTCCAGTTTCATTGAGCCGAACCGAATTCGAGGCAACGACTTCAATCTTGTCACCCATTCTCTGGGCCACAGCGACAAAGATTAGTCCGTCAATTTCTGGGGAAGCACCTAGACCAAGATGCCCCGTCACTGCGACAGAAAAAGTGGCTTCTTGAGTGCTGCTCAACACGCCTGTCGCCATTTGCTGAGTAGTTTCCATTGATTCAGCAGTGTGACGGCCCAACGTTTCGACAGAAACCGCCAGCCAATCCTGCTTGATTGACTCGCGATAAGTCACCGCCGACCCGCACAACCAACTTGAAATTCCGGGGACCTGGCCTAGCAATGCGGATACCAAACCCGCAGTACAACTTTCAGCAAAAACAACTCGTTGGACTTGGTTCTCTTCGAGAAGGATCGCAAGCTTTTGCGCGTATTGTGCGGCGAGAGATTCGACGTCATCTTCAGAGGCTGATTTCATTCGCTTACTTTTTCAACCGCTCGACTTCATCAGAAAGGCGATCGACTTGTTTCGTAAGCTGATCCATTTGATGCATCATTCGATCCAACGTGTCATACAATTTATGGTCTTGATGATGCCGAGATTCAAGTTGCCTTTCGGTTTCGTGTGCAAGCCTCTCCAAACGGGATGCATGCTCGTCAAAGCCGGCTTCATGTAAGTGCTCAACCGCACGCATCAGGTGAGCCAAACGATGCTCCAACTCTTGGTCGGTTAACTCCTCGTCATCTGGACGTCTATTTCGATCGGGCTCATCGTTGCTTCTCTGTTCGCTAACATTGTCTTTCGATTCTCGCGATTGTTTTTGCTCACTCTCTCGCTCTTCTGATTCGCGCTGGTTTAGCAGCTGAATGACTCTTACCTGTTCCGAAATCTGATCAATCTCATTTTGGAATCGCAGCATCTCTCTTTTGATGTGCAGACTTTCTTCGCTTGCAGAACTATCGTCTTGAATTTGCTTCAGTCGCGTTTCCAATCGTTGCATCTCTTTGATCCGACGATCTATTTGCGAAAGAGAGACAATCCCAAATTTATCCAACGCATCTTGTTGGCGTAGGAAATTCCGGTCAGGGTTTTGACTCGCGGAATACCCAACGTCATTAAGCAGATGCATGCGTTCGCGAAGCAACGAATCTTTGTCGCGCAGCACGTTATCTTTTTGCGCGAAAGCTGATCCGGAACTGACAACGAAAAGTAGCGAACAAACGATGAATCTCAACATCATTGAATTTTGACAGGGCATTTTATTCTCCGAGCGAAATTTGAAGAGTTTGACTTTCAAACAGCTTACCAATTTGGCTCAGATGTGCCAAAGATTTATTAGGCAGAAGCAATCGCGAGTAGAAGCTTACAATTTATCGAATCAATCTCGAAATCAATCTCGAAATCAATCTACTGAGCTTCGTTCGTGTCGAAGTCTACGCCTGTTTTGCAAGCGATTGCGACCAATCCCGCCACGATCAACATGGACGCGGAAGCGGCAATATACGGCAGTAAAATAAACGCCTTGAGCATTGGAATTCCAAGCGCCGATCCAAAAATTCTCGCCATCGCACTGACGCTTTGACTCACGCCAAGCGCTCTTCCTTGTTTGCTGGGATCTGACCAACGGGAAATCAAAGCGTAAAGACTAGGCTGCATCAGACTGTAGCCGGTCACGATGATCGCCAAAGCACCGAACAACCAACCGACGGATGCCGCTTTCACCGCAAACGATAAAACGCCAAAGCCGATGACTTCGATGATCGCGCCGGAAACGGCCAAATTCCGTTCGGAAACCTTCTTCGAAAGCCTGCGAACGATTCCGCCTTGAACGATCGCCACCATCAATCCAATCAATGCGAACGTGAGACAGACTTGCTTAAACGTAAAGTTAAAAGGAGCCTCTGCAAATGTTTTTGATCCCTTGATCAACATACTGAGTGTCGTTTCGAAACTGGCAAACGAAAAGATACAGACGAAGAACCCTGCCAGTAGAAAAACCATTGCCCGGCTGCTGACCGCTATTTTCCAAGCGCTCACATCAAACCATTTTCGCGAGTGTTCGGTTGAGCCACTTCCAGGTTTGTGAGATTCGGGCAACAAAAAAATCGCAAGCAACAACGCAATCGCGGAAAGTCCCGCTGCCACAAATCCGGGCCCTGCGCCGGGGTCGCCGTAAACAATTGCAGAAGGGTCAGCGCCCGCAGGCGGAGCAAGATTGGGCACTGAAAAATAAGCGAACAACGGACCAAGTGTAAAACCTAATCCAAATGCCACCCCAATCAGTGCCATCCCGCGTGAACGATTCTCTTTCGTAGTCGTGTCGGCAATGTAAGCCTGAGCCGTCGGTATCGTAGCGCCTGCGATGCCCGCTCCGATCCGCGTGATGAACAACCAAGCCAAACTTTGATTCAAAGCCGCAAACCCGAACAAGATGTAGAAAACGACACTTCCCGTCAGGCCGATGATAATGACGGGGCGTCTTCCAATTCGATCAGAAACCGAGCCCCAGATCGGCGCAAAAATGAATTGCATGATCGAAAAGCTCGCCATCAACATTCCAATCACAAACCCACTTGGGTCCGTGCCAAAAATGTCTGCGTAAAGCGGAAGCAATGGCAGCACAATTCCGAATCCAAGCAAGTCAATGAAGACGGTCAAAAAGATCACCAGCAACGAGCCTTTGGTTGGAGGCTTGACTGCTTCTGTATCGTCAGATTTTGCTTCTTCGTCGTTCATAAGGCTGGCTGTAGGGTTCACATCAGGCAACGATCAGCATGCAAGCTTAAAGATAATTCGAGTTTTCGTAACCCGGTGGCGCGATCATTGTCGCGAATCGAAACTCCTGTGCATCTCTAGCATTAAAAATACTGGTATCGAGTGGAAAACGGATCGCCCCACGCAGAGCCGTAG
>CAYMFZ010000487.1:0-4775 GCA_964389585.1 uncultured Pirellulaceae bacterium
TCGAGTGCTTAACATCGCGAGGCGGGCCTGGGGAGAATCTTCGATCGAACCGGAGTTGGCATGGTTGAGGAGCGGTGCAGAAAAAGGTCGACGTCGAAATCAAGTCGAGGCAGCGAAAACGGAAAAGCGGATTCGTGAGCTTGCTACGCCCGAGCAAATTTTTGACGCGATGGCCCATTGCTCGTCAGGGTTGCGGCGAAGTCTGATGCAGCATCTGATCCAGCTCGATCCTCCACCGACGAAAATTGCTTTGGCGCGACTCGACGATTCCGTTCCGGCGATTGTTGAGACATGTGCTTGGTTGGTCGGTCGTTCAGGGGATAAAAAGCATTTGAAGGCGGTCAAGTCGGCACTTATTCGTCAGTTGGGCGAGGCTGACAAACTTGATCGCGAAATGGTTTTGACCAATCGCTATTCGGATTCGGATCTTGATTCAATCGTCGCAAGTTTGAAGCGTTTGATCTGGGCGATCGGCTTGTTTGGCGGAGCTGAAAAAGAGCTTGCGGACATTTTGATCCGGCCGACGATTTCAGAAAATCTGATTTCTGTTCGTCGCGCCGCAGCGGATGCTTTGGCGCAATCCGATTCGGTGCCAGCCAGCGTTGCGAAGACTTTAGAGGGAACACTCGACGATCAAGACGGTTACGTTCGACGATCTGTTAGTAAGATTCTTTCGCAACTACCTAAGCCGAAACTGGATTCAATTGCGGGGCGACTTCTGAGTGATCGCGCCGCATTTGTCGGATTGGCCGATGAACATGCCAAAGGAATCGAGTCAACTTTGCAGTCTGCGGCATCGGATACGCATTACCAGTCGCGGGCTTTGCCTTACCTCGTCGAAACGCAAGACGTAAAATCGCTGGGTGGTGTGGCGAATGATTCAACGCTTGATTTGTTCGCGAGGATGGGCGCGATTGAAGGTCTTTCGAAGATAGCCACCAAGGAAGTCGACAAGCTGCTGGTGGCGATTGGAAAAGACGAAGCGTGTGACGAAGAGTTAAGAAAGGCAGCCTGGCGCGGGCTTCGTCGGGCGAAACGACAGCGAGCGGTTGCTCAAGCGAACTAGTGGTTAAAGCTTATGTTTTGAGTAAGCCGCAGTGCGTTAGCACCCGGTTCAGCAATTTAGAACCGGACGCTAACGCGTGGCGGCTGATTTTAATACCCTAGCTTTAGAGCTGATGAACCACTAGGTCGCTTTGATAATTGAATTTGCAAGAGAACAAGACAGTTGAAACGGACCTACAGATGGTAGACGAAAAAGAAAACGTGGAACCCAATGAGGATGCAGGCGATTCCGCCAACGCCTTGGGGCAGTCGGATCGAACTTCCGTCTCGATGCGGTACGCGGGTGTCAGCCAGATTGAATCCGAAGGCGATCAACCTCGTTTGAGTCTGTATGGAAATCTGAATCGTGAGCCCGTTTTTCTGGATGGCACGGTCAAAGATCCAATTCGGTTTCGTGAGGCACTGGCTGCCGTTTACGCGATTGTTGGTAGTGACTTTCGATACACGCCCAAAGACCGGACTGCCTATCACGCCTATCGCCGAATGAAAAGCCAGTCAGCCAACCTCGGCGCGTGGGAGGCTCAACAAGCTTATTTCAATTGGCTTGCGCAAAATGATCCTTATGCGTTTTGCATTCTCGATCCGGTGATCACGGTCAACCCGGATAAGGTTTTGCTTGAGGTGTTTTCAAAAGATGAGGGCACGTATGCGAATTTGGCCATCGATTTGGACGCGTTTGATCTCAATGGGAAACCAACGTTTGGGACGACGAACATTGATTTCAGCCAGACGCTTTTTAATGCGATTGAACAGTTTCGAAGCTACCGCGAGACTCGCGTAACGATTGGTCAGCAAGCGGTCGAGGTTCAGTCAGAAGGAAAAGAGAAAGTTGTCGAGAAAAAGATAAACGTTCCAGACTCGTGGATCCGCGGGTTTCTCCAAGTCCAATCATCGGCCAGTATGCCGCGAAGCTCATTCAAGCTGACGCCGATGGATTTCTATAACGTGCTTCGGCAGTTGAGGATGAACAAGGATGTGAAAGGAAAGCGGCGAGGCATCCGTGTGGAATTGGTCCCTGGTGAACCACCTCGGATGGTGCTTGAGCCGTGGAACAAAGTCATCGAGTGTGGAGCCGGTGTTTATGAAGGCAAGCAATCACGCGTGATTCGAATTTGGGGTCGCCGAAGGTTGATGCTGCTACGCCGAATGCTGCCGCTTGTTGAAGAGGTCGAAGTTCATTTGTCGGGTAGCGGGTTGCCAAGTTTCTGGGTTCTGCGAGCGGGGCAATTGACTTTCACCTTTGGGCTGACAGGATTCAATTCATCCAATTGGTCACAGGCAATCAATTTTGATTTGATGCTTCCACGATCAGTGGATGAATCAAAGAACCTGAAGAAAGTGGTAAAACACTTGGCCAAGAGTTGGTCCGCGAGTCGCGAAGAACTTGCATCGGCGCTGAAACTTGACGGTGATGCTTTGACTCAAGAACTGCAACGTGGGTGTCAAGAAGGACAGTTGATGTTCGACCTTGCCAACGATGTTTATCGCTTACGTCCTTTAACGGATGAGCCACTCAAATTGGAAAAATACGAGTTTCGAAATCAAGTGGAGCGATCGGCGCACGATCTCGTGTTGCGTAAAGGCGCGGTCAAGATTGTGTCAGAGAATCAGATTTTTGGCGCGGGATTGGAACTCACGGGACTGGCAAAAGTTAACGAAGACAAACGCGAGTATCGGCCGCAGATGTTGATTTCCGAAGAAGGATTTGTGCGTCGGGCGGAATGCACTTGTTCGACTTTTCGACAACAGGGGCTTAAGTCAGGTCCTTGTTCGCATCTGATAGCTTTGCGCATGGCTCAGGTGATTCGAGAAAAGCACCGTCGCGAGGGTACATTGAATGGCGACGATGCAATTTCAGTTGAGACGCGCACGTTTGGATTGCGAGATGGCGATACGGAAACGGTTTATCAAATAACTTTGGATCAAAAGAACTTGAAGATTCGCTGGGGGGAGTCGGGCGGTGAACCACGAGTTCAAAAATTGCGTTTTTCAAGCGTTGAAGAAGCGAGAGCGGATTACAAAAAGC
The DNA here is from genome assembly GCA_964389585.1 of uncultured Pirellulaceae bacterium. Lineage (GTDB taxonomy): Bacteria > Planctomycetota > Planctomycetia > Pirellulales > Pirellulaceae > Mariniblastus. The sequence continues at coordinate 3,092 of CAYMFZ010000487.1, forward strand.
GATTGGGTGAGTTGGAGGAGAAAGGTTTCTTGGACGCGACTTAATTGCAGGTTAGGCACAAGATGGGTCGAGGATTCGATGAACAAACAATTGGTTGTTTATTGTTTGGGCTGATTTTCGAAGATCGACGCACGTGTCTGTGAGCCGTAGCCGCTAGCCCCGGGCCAGAGTAAGTGTTGAATGACAATCATGAGTTTGGCTGGCCCGAGGCTAGCGCCTACAGCTCAGTTTTGAGAAATTTCGTAAGTGAATCAGTTGAACCGAATGATACCTAAGGCAAACGTCTACGACTGAGTGATAGATTATGGCAAGACAAAGAACTGACCCAGAAATTATCTGGCGAGCGATTGAGCAAGCGGGCTCGATTCAAGCTTACATCGATGCGCAATTAGTTGAGCGTGGATTTGTGATTGATACGACGCCCAAAGACGACATGTCAAAACGCGAGTACGCCGCGTATAAGAAGCAGTTGAAAGCCGAGTCCGCCGAGCGTAAGGCTTTGAAAAAAGAGGCTTGGGCGGCCTACCGAAGCAAGCACATCGTGAACCTCGGCGATGGTGTGTTTTGGAATGACTTCACTGACTACGACAAATGGGATTTGGAGAACGCGGAAAAGCGTGCGGCGGAGAATGACTTGCCTGCGATTGATTCGCCTACTCAATTGGCCGAACGATTAGGGCTGACGATTCCTGATCTTCGCTGGATGGCGTTTCATCGTGACGCGGCAACGTTTGTGCACTATCGAAAATTTTCGATTCCCAAACGGGGAGGTGCCGAACGGCCGATTTGGGCACCACTTCCTCGATTGAAAGCATCTCAACGTTGGATTCTGAGCAACATTGCCGAACGGCTATTAGTTCACGGCGCGGCACACGGTTTTCTTGCTGGCCGATCAATTGCCACCAATGCCGCGGTGCATGGCGATTCCAAAACAATCCTGAAGATGGACCTCAAGAACTTTTTCCCAACCGTAACGTTTCGCCGCGTCAAAGGAATTTTTCGCAAGGCTGGATACCGAGAACAGGTCGCAACCCTGCTGGCTTTGATTTGCACCGAGTCGCCTCGCGAAGTCATTCGTCGAAACGGAAAGACTTATTACGTTGCCATGGGACCCCGTTGTTTGCCTCAAGGTGCACCGACCAGCCCTGCTCTTTCCAATACGATCTGTTTGAAGCTTGATGGGCGGCTCGCGGGAATCGCGAAGAAATACGGTTGGCGATACACCCGGTACGCAGACGATTTAACCTTCAGTCTGCCCAATGGATCGAAGGGTAAACCGAATTTGGGAACGCTGATTGGATTGGTTAAAAAGACGGTTGCTGATGAGGGATTCAAAGTCAATCCAGACAAGACTCGAGTGGTCCGCAAAGGGAGCTGCCAAAAAGTTACCGGCTTGGTTGTGAACGACGATATGAAGCCGCGTACAACCAGGAAAGTTCGTCGACAGTTGAGAGCCGCAATTCACAATCTGAAAAACGGCAAGCCACTGCGAGAGGGCGAGACGTTGGACTCACTGAGAGGAATGGTCGCTTTTGTTTCGATGACTCAGCGCGAACTCGGAAAGCAGTTGATGACGTCGCTCAACGAAGCGGTTGGCGAAACGTCTGATTCTTGATTCAAGCTGATCAGTTGTCATGATTCGCTGTTCGGATTCGCTGTTCTGATTCGTTGTTCTGATTCGTTG
>CAYMFZ010000488.1:0-4773 GCA_964389585.1 uncultured Pirellulaceae bacterium
TGACGACGTACCGGGTTGATCAGAAAATGAAATTCCAATGGGCGTGGCTTGGGGTGAAACCGACGAAGCCATTTGATTTTGGCTTACTTGACTGCTCTTAGGCTGTGCGACCGACGAAAGCTGAGCATTCAATGATGCAGCTTCAACCTGCCCGTCAACAACAGGAGACTCAACTTTTTTATTAAGGTCGTTGAAGTTGAATGCAACCGCTTGCTTTCTAATTTCGAGTCCCCAGTCGGCAGCTAGAAGCCGTGCATAGCCAACGACTATCGCATCGTCCGACTCTTCACAAATCGTCTTAATCATCTTTTCAATTTGAAGAGTGGGCTGAACCTGCTTTAAAGCCTCGAGTGCAACCAATTTGTCGTCGCGAGTTTTGCTTCCAAGAAGCTGAATCAGTTTTGACTCAAGCTTGGAATTGAGAGTTGATTGCTTCGCGTCGGCTTGATCAGAAAAATTCATCCAAGGTCGATCTGCAATCTGAGCTTGAACAATTGCGACATCCGACATCGAAGTGCATAGCAACAGACAAGCAATCACCAATGGCGAAAACCATCCGCGAAACTTGCCGCATCTATCGAAACTTTGATTGCTCACGCCGCTAATTTAAAACGATCCTTGTTCAAATTTGAAATCAAGATTTGTGGATTTGGGCGGAGGCTAGAAGAGATTGCGAAACATGTACAAGAGCATTTTTTTCAATTTGCAAAATTTCTTCTAACTTGAGGCATTTTGAAAATTTCTTCAACAAAGTTAATTCCATTGAACAAGTTTTGACGATTAGTAAAAGAAGTCGATCTCTTTCGATGTTGCAATCGCCCAATTATTAACGGCACGCAGGATGAAACGAATTCTTTCCCTACTAAGAAACGAAAAACGGCAACCATCGCCATTGCGTAAAAAGCATGAGCCTACGCAGCCAGTCGAGCAATTCGAGCCTCGACTTTGCCTTGGCAGCATGCATGCGGGAGTGGCAGCATGGGGAAGACAATCCGCGCAGACAGAAGCCGCAGAAGTTCGTTTGAACGACATTCAAATCGAAAACGAAGAATCACATGCGACTGATCAGTTGGAAGCGATTCAAGAATCGCAAACCAATCAACGGTTTGAAACGCGTCAAGATCCTGGACCGGCTCAGGCTCACTCAGAATCCACTTCGGGATTGAAAAAGCAAATTGCGGCTGTCAATCTGTCGTCGTCAATGAACTCTGCATTGAGTTCAGAAATTGCTTCGGTTCTGCAATCAAACACGACGAGCGGTGAATACTCAGACCAGGAACGTCATCCGAAAACCGCTGGTGTCGAGACGAGCGGGGCGAACGCGACACGTGCTTCGATTGGCACTCCAATTGGTAATACGCAACTGCAAACCCCAGTCGATTCCGTCAACTTTGTACACGAGAAAACGACACCCGTTAAATGGGATTCATCTTTGTTGGCATCAATTGGACTTGAAGCCGATGAATCTGGAAACGCGATTGGACTTTCGTTGTCCGACATCGCTCGACAATCTGGTTATGAAGCCTGGTGGACAAACGAAAATGAATCGCTGGTCGTCAAATACGATTTCCGAGACATCGAAGGCTCGAAAAACCAAATTTCAGAAACACAAAAGTCACTGGCCGTTCAGGCTTTGGAAAAATGGTCTGAGGCAACCAACCGAAACATTGTTTTCCAACAAGACACCAACGCTGATATTGGACGCATCGTCAACATTGGTGTTGGCGACCTAAGCCCGACCGGGCATGTCAGTGGAGAAGGTGGTGTTCTTGGCGTGGGTGGCGGACAAGTCACAACGGGTGAAGATGGTCTTACCGCTCGCGGAATTGCTTGGTTGGATCAGGCCGAGAATTGGGACAACAATCTGAACAATGGAAATCCCACCAACACATTCGATTTTGCCACGGTGGTGGCGCACGAAATCGGACACGTGATTGGACTTGGTGACGAAGATCGCTCTTCAGATAGCTTGATGAGCGGCACTTACACGGGTGAGCGATCGCTTGATTCAGTGCAATCTGCCCTCGACAAAGGCTACTTCAATCGTGCGGCGATCTCGCCTGAACACGCGATTGGAATTGAGCTTCACCCGATGACAACCGCCGATGCCCAACTAACCCAAGCCGAGGTCAAGCAATTATTGCAGCGTGCCTCCGCGGCATCTGCCAGTGAAGATGCGATCATCGCAGTGGTCGATCGGAATGGCAGAATTCTCGGTGTCAGAGTTGAAAGAGAAGTCCTTGAGGCGATCCCTGATCGAGACACGCTTGTGTTCGCGATTGATGGTGCCGTCGCCAAAGCCAGAACAGCCGCCATGTTCTCCAATGGCGACCCGAGCAACGGGCCCAACGGAACTCTCGCTCCGCTAACTTCACGCACGGTTCGTTTCTTAAGTCAATCAACAATCACACAACGTGAAGTCGAATCAAATCCCAATGTCGACAACGGAAGTTTAGCCGAGGCTTTGGCGTCGACCGAACGAGGACCAGGCTTTGTCGCTCCGATTGGCGTCGGCGGTCACTTTCCACCAGAAGTCAACTTCACACCACTCGTTGACCTGTTCGGGATTGAACACACGAACCGAGATACAACGCTTCATCCTGGACGTGATGGAATCAAAGGCACAGCCGATGACATTTCGTTCCCAGAACGATTCAATATTGATCCAGCTCATGTTGGCGCGGGTCAAAACTTGACCGCGCCCGAATCGTTTGGCGCCGCTCAAAATTCGGGAGAGCTATTGCACGCACAAAGTCGTGGCATCGCGACTCTTCCCGGCGGGATTCCACTGTTTCGCGACACAGATATCGTTGGTGCGAAAGACGGAAAAGGCGATACGCTGGTCGGCGGAATCGGAGTGTTTTTCCCAGGAAGCGATGGCTACGCGACGCATGAACAAGGCTTCGTTCCTGGCGTCGGACAAACCGAGTTCATACGGACGAACGCCTCGCGCGTTCTCGAGTCAGAGTTCATTGCGTTGGCGGCTGCTGGCGGAAGCCAAATGGCTCAGGACTCTGGACTAGCCGGAACCAAGGTTGGCGAGATTAATGGAATCGCTCCTGTGAATGGACTAGACATCCCATTTGGTCGATTGGATCTCGTCGGAATTCAACTGGATACATTTGGACCGATGGGTGGAAGACTAGGTTTAGAAATGTTGGTCGATGTTGGCCAAACTTTGGGCGCGGGTGATCCAGAAAGCGGTGCCGACCAAGTCGTAGATGGAGCAAGCGGCGATCTTTATCGAAATGGCGAAACCGTTCCAACAGGATGGCTAGTCGAACCTCATGATGCCGCCGACGGTTCGATCACCGCCGAACAAGTCGAACAAATAATCAACAATGGAGTTACTGCTGCTGAACATGTGCGAGCCGCAGTTCGACTGCCAATCAGCAACGCCACGAGAATGGTACTTGCGGTGACGGATACCAACGGAGAAGTCCTTGGGCTTTACCGCATGCAAGATGCTACGACTTTCTCAATTGATGTCGCTGTCGCCAAAGCCCGCAACGTTTCGTACTTTGCTGATGCCAACGACATGTTGCCAATCGACGCCGTCGGCGAAGAAGGCGTTGCCTACACCAATCGAACGTTTCGATTCTTGGCGCAGCCACGTTTTCCGTCTGGAATTGACGGAACGGAACCGGCTCCCTTTTCTACGCTTCATGATGGAAACATCAATCAGTTGACGGCCGAGAATAACGGGGCACCAGCACCGGTTTCTGCTTTCCGTGACACCGTTCGTGACGCATCGCCAAGCGTACTTGGTTACGATTCATTCTTTCCCAATACGAACTTTCGAGATCCTGGCGACGGAGTGAATCCGGCTGGTTCTCCTGATGACTATCACGACCACGATACAATCGCCAATCAAAACGGAATTGTCTTTTTCCCAGGTTCAACGCCGCTGTACCATGACGGTCAGCTGATTGGTGGATTTGGCGTTTCCGGTGATGGCGTCGATCAAGACGACGTGGTGACTTATGTCGGAGCGACAGGCTTCCTGCCTGAAATTCATGGCGTCACACGGGCTGATCAGACGTTCGTTCGCAACATCCGATTGCCCTATCAAAAGTTCTTGCGTAATCCGTTTGGCGGGTTGTGCTAAAATTCGATCGAGAGTGCTATGAAACTTCGTTGTAAATTTGGATTGGCTCGAACTGCATGTGCTTTAGTTACAAGCGCAATCAGCCTTTGCGTGCTCAACTGCGCATCCGCACAACAATTTTCAGATGCTGGAATGCCAGACGGTCGATCGGGTTTGACCTACCAGTTTTCAGATCCAATTCCAAAAGCGCAAGTAAATCCGAAGGCGATGGAAATCGCGCCACCCCAGCAGTCATTGAACTTCTCTGATCAGTCGATGGCGGTTGCGACTCCAAATACAACTATGCAACCTGTCTTCCAGCCGCCATATGCACGAGGCGTTGTATATGAGGCGCAGGAAATGCCAATGCAAATGACAGGCGCTCAAGCAACAATCGATCCCTTCAAAAACGACATTCGTAGATCTCAAGCCGGGCATCCCTACGAACTTTCAAAACGCGCCAAACTGACTTACACGGAAAAGTATCAAGGCTATTTCGTCGGTGGTGGAGTTCCCACGGGAAGACGCCAAAGCAAACAACGTGGCGAACCCCGATTCAGCAACGAAGGGACTTGGGGCATGGACTACGCCCCATTCTATTCTCGCGTCGCCTCAAATTGGTCTCACGGAAAACTCTTCCAAGGCGGAATTGGACAGTATGAGCCGGATCACAAAAATCGTCCGTT
>CAYMFZ010000489.1:0-4766 GCA_964389585.1 uncultured Pirellulaceae bacterium
ACGCGATCTGGTTCGCCGACGACTTGCAACTCGAAGTGATCAACTCAACTGCAGAGCCACTTGTTCAGAGGTTCGAAAAAGAACTGACGACGGAAGTCCTTCCGTTGGAAACGTTTTACAACGCTGAGGACTATCATCAAAAGTATTGTCTTCAACGCCATCAAGCGATCATGAAGTCGTTCAATTCGGTATATCCAGATTTTCTAGACTTCATCAATTCAACCGCCGCCGCGCGTCTCAATGGCTTTTCTGCTCGACAAGGATCGATGGCATTGTATGAGTCTGAAAAAAGCCAATACGGTTTCGAGTTAAGTCAACTTGCAGACATCGTTACCAGATGAACTTTTTCGTTTCTGCAACTTGCTGAACAAGTGTCTGGTCCGCGAACGAGTTAAGCGTTTAATATCGCGTTTTATTGCTTGCCACACATTTCTTCTTTAATCACCAAAAAGGCTGACAGAAGTCGACGGCGCGGATCAAGATTCAATTTGAATGGATATAATCAGAACTCAGCTTCGCGAGATGATCGCTGATTTTCTTCGGAGTTCGATCGCAAACGCTTTTTGGGGTGTCGGCGTTGGATTTACCTGGCCACTATTTTGATAACTTCGAGGAAGACTTAAGCGATCCCGTCTGCGTTCAGCAGATTTACGATTTCGCTTTGGTTCAGGTTCGCGGTCTGGTCGACTACAACGACGAGGATGATGTGATCCAAGAGGTGTTCTATCGATTGACGAAATGGCCAATCGGAAAAAAGTACAACTCAAAGAGTCATTACTTTTCGTTGCTTAAAATCACAATCCGCCAAGCCATCGCCGCGTATTGGAAACGCCGGCACAGTCAACGCAATGATGTGCGCAAGCGAAAGTTCATTAGTGAGTTGCAAAACGAAGCGACTCGTTTCGATTTTGATTCAAACTCCGAGAGTGTCGTGCATCGGCTGCACGTTAAAGAAGTCGTTCACCTGGTTTTAGAAAAAGTTAAATCGCTGAACCCACGCCAGCGAAAGATGTTCGAGCTGCGTTTCATGAAAGAACTATCCCATGAAGATATTTCTAAACAAATGAAAATCAGCGTCCGAACAGCTTATCGCTTGGAGTCGAAAGTGCGGCAACTGCTACAGGAAATGATCAACCCGAGTTACGCGATGAGAGAATGATCTCGCCACGAGAAAACGGATCAACTATTTCTTGGTTGAGGTGGGCTTTTTCGAACTCGATTCCTTCTTGGCAGGCGGTTTTTCTGAGCCGGCTTTTGACCAATCAGATTTATCTTCTTCGATCGTGTGAATCGATGTCTTCACGAACAAGTAAAGATTGGGAACTTCCTGCTCTGCGTTTGGATCGTAAGTCATGCCGCCAGCAAGCACGACTTGATCTTTGGGGCAGCGAACGGTCGTGCTTAGGCGGTAAGAAACGTAGTCTGCGTGATCGAGTTCGACCTCCGCTTTTTCGTTTTCGCCATACCGAACAAAGATCGTAGGCTTTTTTGCTTCCTCATCTGCTGTTAACAATTCATTGACCTTGGCTTGAAGATCAAGAATCACAAAGTTGCCGCCGCGCGTCGCCAAGGGAGTAATTTGGATCGCAGCACCATCGTGAAAGGTTTGCCGAACCGGCTTGAAACCAACGACGGTACGAGTTCGGTTGAACAAGTTCATGTCGCCGTCATCTTGATCACCGTTTTCACCAAACGGTTCCACGTCATCAGGGTGTTCAAACCACATCGAAGCCTTTGTGGTTTCGAAAGGCGTAGCGTCGAGTGTTAGTTGCCGTTGTTTTCCCGAAAGTGTATGAAGCGTTTGGTTGTTGTGTCCCGTCATTGTTGCCGAGTAAGCAAATCTTTTTTGAGATTTCGCGTTGGCGAGAAAAGCCTTCCACTTATCTGGATTGACAACGCCAGCACCCATTTCGTTTGATTTCGCATCAAGAAGTTCAGCGGCTTCTGCGGATCCGGCTCGAATCAAATAAGTCTGAATCGACACCGTGCGCCGCTTTCCAAAATGTTCGCGGAACAAATTGATCAAGTCATTGATTTGGGCGTGCATGTCTTTCGTTGCCGTGATCAACAACGTGTTGCTGAGGAACTGAATCGACGCTTTGCCACCTTCGTCTTCCCATTGCTCGGGAGAGACGGTGTTTTGAATGGCCGCGACAAGTTCTTGCAATGAAATGGTTGCCGAATGGATGTTTCCAGGGCTTCCTGCTCCACCTTGTTTCTTGATTGGCGGTCGCATGCTGGTTGGTGCAGGCGGCACGCGGAAAACTCCACCTCCTCCGGCGCTGAATCCGCCACCACCACCGCCAAATCCGCCACCTACGGTTGGGCCTCCTCGGCGAAAAGTTGTTGCACCAGCCAAGTCATTGGGCATGACGGCGGGATAGCTTGGAGAAACCGCAAAAATATCGCTCAAGTCATACAGCCGGATCAGCATTTCGTCTTCGAATTGTGGCTGAACGGCCCTTCGTGATTGCTGATTGCCAACCGAACGCACGCGAACGTCGTTGGATGATTCGTCTTGATTCATCGACTCAATTTTAGATTGAAGCGATGCAAGTTGTTTTTGAAGCTGCTCGACGTCCGACTGCTTTTGAGAACCGGGCTGTGCCTGAACGGATTGTGTCGAAATGGTTGTCAGCACCAACATGCCTGCAACCAACACACAACGAACGAAGTTTGGAAAGTGGGCGCAATTGGACATCGAGTCAGCTCCTTGGCTTATAGAATTTGGTCAGTTGTTCGCGAAAGAACTGCAACGCAAGAACAATGCCAAACGAAAAATTAGCGACGTGTGCGTTAACTTGCTTGAGCTTGCTTCGTTTCTGTTCGAAAACTGCACAGGGGTAGCGGGGGTGCTTGTTCCGATATTGAGCAGATGAGATTTTTCAAGGTTAAGGAGTCTGAGGAGGAGGCCGAACAAAATAGTTCGCTGCTGTGGCATGGGCGTCAGGCTCGGCCGTATTCTACCCACTTTCGATTTGGAAAATCGAGCGACATTGTCGCTCAGCTCTCCGAACTGTTAGCGTGCCAACCTATGACACGTTGAATCGAGTTTACGTCGCCTCATCGAAGATCGTCGCTCGGTTGCTTCACGAATGATTTTTGCCAAATGAGTTTTGTCAAATTGCACTGTTAGTTTATACGCCACGGTTCATACAGAAGGACAGCAAAGTCGCTTTCGAAGACATTTGCAGCCTCGAACACAAAATCAGTGGGTGACTCTTGCCGAGAGTTACCAAGCCGATAAGTGGACTCGTTTGTCGATAAAACGCTTGCTGAAGTTGGGTCTTAACGTGATTCTTGGAAACTTCCGGCAGAAGTTACCCACCAGAAAGTGTCACAACAATCAACGAAAGTCGAATTTAGATTCGACTTTGCAGTTCGCCTGACGGTTCACATAAGTAGTTTGATTTGGCGAAGAATCTCGGGCAAAATGTCGCCCATCCGCGCGTCCGTATCACAGGCAAGATAGCTAACCGTCATGCCCATTCAAACAACGTCTGCTCTTCGAGTTGCGACAGCTTGGTGGAAGGCGCGATCCCGCCAACACAGATTTAAATCTCGCGAGTCCTTGGAGGCTTGGCAGGAAAAGCAAGTTCAATCGCATCTTCGCTACGTTATCCGAAACTCAGGGTACTACCGAGACTTGTTCGCAGACCAAGATATCGCCAACTGGAGATCTTTTCCAACCACTGACAAGCAAGCAATGATGGCGAATTTCGGTCGGTACAACACGCTTGGGATTGGCAAAGAAGAAGCACTCGCAGTCGCGCGAACCGCCGAGCAAACACGTGACTTCAAACCGACTATTCGGGGAGCAACGGTCGGGCTGTCTTCAGGAACGTCTGGAAACTTCTCCCTTTTTCTTTCCTCAAATCAAGAAAGCTGTTGGTTCGTCGGGACTGCTTTAGCACGCCTCTTGCGTCGCAGCATTTTTTCAAAACAGCGAATTGCATTTTTCCATCGGGCTCACAGCAACCTTTACAACAGCCTGCAATCAGGGCGAATTCAATATCAGTTTTTTGATTTGACGAATGAGTTGGAGCAACAATTTGAAAAACTTGAAACGTTTGCCCCAACACTAATCATTGGTCCGCCTTTTGTCTTAAGTCAATTGGGAAAAGCAAAACGTGATTCGACTATTAGCATTGTTCCGAGAAATTTGCTTTCCGTTGCAGAAGTTCTTGACGATTCAACCGCGGCACAGATCAAATCCGATTTTGGAATTCCGCTTGATGAAGCTTACATCTGCACGGAGGGTTTTATCGCAGCGACTTGCCAACACGGCTCGCTTCACGTCAACGAAGACTTGCTCGTCATGCAGAAGGAGTGGCTCGACGAATCTCAAAGACGTTTCGTTCCGATCATCACAGATTTTCGCCGTCGAGTTCAACCAATGATTCGCTACCGATTGGATGACGTCTTGGTCGACTCTCAGGCAAACTGCGAATGTGGCAGCCAATTCGCGGTTCTCGAGCGGATCGAAGGTCGTTGTGATGACGTGCTCGTGCTACGCAAAAACAACAGCGACGAACTGCGGCGGATTTTTCCAGATTTCGTGCGACGTACAATGGCGTTTGCATGTGAAAAAGCAAAACAATATCGCGTTATCCAAGAAGGGATTGATTGTCTAACAATCGAATTGGAAATCGAATCTGGTTCTCGTCAACAAGAGCAACGACGAATCGAAAGATCGCTTTTAGAGTTGTGCTCACGTTTCGAATGTGCACCGCCGAAGTTCAACTTTGCCGAGCTTGGCCCACAGG
>CAYMFZ010000490.1:0-4754 GCA_964389585.1 uncultured Pirellulaceae bacterium
ATTGAAGGCATTGGGCCGAAGATCGCTGAGCATTTGAATGCTGCCGGCATTACAACTTTCGCTCAGCTCGCAAGCACACCAACTGATCAACTGCAAGGTTTGCTTGCGGGCGGTGGTTTTGCGGCTCACGATCCTGCAACATGGCCTGATCAAGCTCAACTGGCTGCGGCTGGAGAATGGGACAAATTGAGCGAGTGGCAGGATGCACTTGATGGCGGAAAGATCGTCGCTTCTGATGATCTGACCAAAGTCGAAGGCATTGGCCCGAAAGTCGCTGAATTGCTTAACAATGCGGGAATCATGAGTTTCCAGCAGTTGTCGGGCACCGCTCCTGACCAAATCAAAGCGATTTTGGAGCAGGCTGGCGGCATGATGGCCAACATGAACCCAACGACCTGGCCTGATCAAGCTCAGCTTGCCGCGGCCGGCGAGTGGGAAAAACTCAAGGAATGGCAAGACGAATTGGATGGTGGCGTCTAAACGACCGATTTCGAAATCGAACCTCGGCCACGCAAAGGCTGAAATCTCGATTTGAGGTTGACAATTTAACGTAAACCATTAATTTTACGGGCTTCCACTCGTGTTAATCCGCGTGGGCAACTGACGATAGGCTGTTTGGCATTTCGTCAAAATGAACTAATAAGCACTTGGATTCAGATTGAACTCCGAGTGAAGCATAAGAATACGACTGAATCACAGCAGTTTGAATAGAAGATAAACGAATGCCAACGATCAATCAGCTTCTCCGTAAGAAGCGTAAGAAGAAACGCAAATTCACCAAGGCACCTGTCTTGGAGCGATGCCCGCAGAAGCAAGGCGTTTGCCTTCAGGTACGTACGATGACGCCGAAGAAGCCGAACTCGGCACTTCGTAAAATCACCCGTGTCCGACTCTCTAATGGAAAAGAAGTCACGGTTTACATTCCTGGCGAAGGTCACAATCTGCAAGAACACTCAATCGTTCTCGTGCGTGGTGGTCGTGTTCGCGATCTTCCAGGTGTTCGTTATCAAGTTGTGCGTGGTGCTCAAGATACTTTGGGTGTCGAAGGTCGCAAGCAATCTCGAAGTCGTTACGGTGCCAAGAAGTAACGTTGATTTGATGGCTGCGTAATGCAGTCTCTACGATGCACTTCGTTTGAATCATAAAACAAGAACAAAGAACAAGACTGATTTACCATGGGAAGAATTACAGCCAGCCGAACTCAGCTTAAGCCCGATCCGAAATTCGATTCGATCTTGGCGAGCAAGTTCATCAACTGCTTGATGTGGGATGGAAAAAAGACAACAGCCCAAGCTGTTTTCTACAACGCTCTTGATGAAATCAAAAAGCGTGTTCCAGACGTCGAGTCAATCGAAGTTTTTACAACGGCTGTTGAAAACGTTAAGCCGCACATCGAAGTTCGCGCAAAGCGTGGTGGTGGTGCTTCGTATCAGGTTCCAATGCAGGTTAGCCGCTCCCGTCAGCAGTCGTTGGCGATTCGCTGGCTCTTGATCGCGATTCGCGACAAGAAAGGACGCCCAACTCACTTGCGATTGGCTGATGAGTTGGTCGCCGCCTACAATCGCGAAGGTGCGGCGATGACCAAACGGGAGAACACTCACCGAATGGCAGAAGCGAACAAGGCTTTCGCACATTTTGCTTGGTAGTCATGAACATCTTGCAAACCGCTTTGTCATTACGAAGCGGTTTTTTTATGCGCTGCTTTTCAAATGCGGAATTCGGAATGGGGAATTCGGAGTAAAGCAAGCATTGATCACATTGACGCCAAACCCATCGTGAAACAACAATCCGCGTAGACGCCGCCTATCTTCGGCTCGCCCAATTCCAAGTTAAAATTCCGCATTCCGCATTCCGCCACCCAATTCCGCATTCAAATCAATGGCCCGTAAACTTCAAAATCTGAGAAACATCGGCATTATTGCCCACATTGATGCGGGCAAGACGACGGTGACGGAGCGTATGTTGTTCCTCAGTGGAACCAAGCATCGCGTTGGAAAAGTCGATAGCGGAACGACAACCACCGATGACGACCAAGAAGAGCAAGAGCGTGGAATCACAATCTATTCGGCGTGTGTGACATTCGATTGGAAAGACATTCACGTCAACTTGCTCGACACGCCTGGCCACGTCGATTTTACGGCTGAGGTCGAACGAAGTTTGCGCGTGCTTGATGGCGCGGTGGTCGTTTTCAGTGCCCGCGAAGGCGTTGAAGCCCAAAGTGAAACCGTGTGGCGGCAAGCGAACAAATACAACGTGCCTCGCATGGCTTTCATCAACAAGCTTGATCGCGAAGGGGCAAACTTCGAGCGAGTCTTCAACGAGATCAAGGGTCGTCTTGGCGCGAATCCCGTTGCCTTGCAAATTCCTGTTGGGCTTGGACCGGCGCATGTTGACGATCCATTCCGAGGTATTATCGATCTCGTCAAAATGCGATATGTCACGTATGAAGACGAAGGCAAAAAGCAAAACGAGTCGCCGATCCCTGAAGAGATGCAGGACGAAGCAGAATTTGCCCGCGAGCAATTGCTGGAAACGCTTTACGACTTCAGCGACGAGATGGCGGAGTTGGCTTTCGAAGGCAAGCCAATTCCTAACGAGATGATTCGCAAAACCGTTCGCAAGGCAACCTTGGCAGGCAAAATTCATCCCGTTGTATGTGGATCAGCACTTCACGGAATTGGGGTTCAAGGTGTGCTCGATGGCGTGAAGTACTATTTGCCGAGTCCTCTTGAACGACCACCTGTTGTAGGAACCAATCCTCGCAAACCTGAAAAAGAAGAAGTTAGAAAACCCGATCCGAAAGAACCGTTTTGCGGTCTCGTTTTCAAGATTCTACCGGCGAAGACAGGTGACCTGTATTGGATTCGAATTTACTCGGGCCAACTTAAAAGCAACTCGCGCGTTTTCTGCCCTTCCAAAGACAAAAAGGAAAACGCAGCTCAGCTTTGGCAAATCCATGCGACGAAAAAAGAACGCGATGGGCAACTTGATGAAATTGGTTGCGGCGAAATCGTCGGCGTGATCGGTCCGCGTTTTGCAGTCACCGGTGATACGCTTTGTGATCAAAAGGCTACGATCCTGCTCGAGCCGATCGAGTTTCCTGAAACGGTTATCGAGATGGCGATCGAACCTGAGTCGACTGCAGACCGAAACAAGCTGGCCGATGTGCTGGAGTTGCTGAAAAAACAAGATCCGACTTTCAAGGCGAATGAAAACGAAGAGACGGGGCAGACATTGATTTCTGGAATGGGCGAGCTTCATCTTGAAGTCATCAAGAACCGTTTGCTTCGTGATTTCAACCTCAATGTGAAAGTTCACAAACCTCGCGTGTCTTATCGCGAAACCATCAGTCAAACCGTCGAGGTCGAACGCGAATGCAATCGACTGGTTAATGGCCAACAGTTGTTTGGCAAAGTCAAACTCAAGATGGAGCCGGACGAAAAAGTGGAATCTGGTGTCGGCATTCGCAATCGCTTGCCCGTTGACTCCATGCCACCTGAGATGGTCCAGTCGGTCAAAGATGAAATCAAGGCTCGCGGCGAAGGCGGCGGTTCGATTGGCAGTTTCCCGCTTTCAAAAATCCGAGTGACATTGGTGGACGCTCAGACCAATGAGGACTCCACGCCGATGGCGTTTTCGATCGCGGCTGGCGAAGCGTTCGAAGAGGCTTTGCGAACGGCGAATCCAATTTTGCTTGAGCCGATCATGAAGCTCACAATCACGACGCCTGAAGACTACTATGGCGAGTTCGTCGGAGACCTGGCCCAACGTCGAGCTCAAATCGTCAGCACTGATACCCATTTGGAAACGACGACTATCGTTGCGCATGCTCCGTTGGCTGAATTGTTTGGCTATTCAAGTGCGATGCGATCTTTGTCGCAGGGCAGGGCGGGGAGTTCGATGGAGCCGTTGCATTACGCTCCCGCGCCGCCGGATGTGGCAGACGGTTTCGCGATGTAGCCGCTTGTTCAGCAAGAAATCAAATGTCGTGAGCGTCGGAATTCGCTGAATTGCGGGAATTATTCCGCAAAAATGAGCCATTGTTGACGCTTAAAAGCCGACCGATAAAATCGCACTGAAATCAGGCCCAATTTACTGGGTAAGAAAAATCGCTTCGACTCGTCTGAGTATTGGACGACGGATTGATGAAATGCGATTCAACAGACGATAAAATAAGATCAAGACACTTAGAACTTGGAGATACCATGGCGGCTGAATTTGGAAAAGACAATTTTGAAGCAGAAGTGCTAGGTGCTAATGCACCAGTGCTTGTGGATTTTTGGTCAGATGGCTGACCACCTTGTAAGCGACTGGGTCCAGTCATTGACGAGTTGGCAACCGACAACGATGGCAAAGCTGTTGTTGGCAAAGTAAATGTCGGCGAGCACATGGAGCTTGCCGTGAAGTATGGCATCTCGGCAGTACCGACAATGTTGGTCTTTAAAGGCGGTGAGATCGTCGAGCGAATCCAAGGATTCAAAGACAAAGGCGAATTGCAAACTGTGCTCGATGCCCATTCGGCATAACGCCGCGAAATTCTTATCGACCCTCGATACACTAACCTCCGTCCATTCGACGGAGGTTTTTTCGTGTCAAAATTTGGACACTAATCCAAAGTGTAGTTTGTTCAAGCATTGCGAATTTCAGAATCGAAAATTGGTTTCTATCGCGTGCTGATAGCAAAGTCAGAAAAGTTGGTTAGAGGGCATTTCAAAACTACTAAAATAGATCAAACCATTGTTGTGTAGTGTTCG
>CAYMFZ010000491.1:0-4741 GCA_964389585.1 uncultured Pirellulaceae bacterium
AAGCCCTGTGTGGCTTCACGCTGCTTGGCCGTCAGTTTGTTTTCAATCAGCTCTTTAAGTATCTCAACGATCCGCTGTCTTTCTGCTTCATCGGCTTCGGGCGTGTCATCGGTAACGGCAACCAGATTTTGGCCGCTCTTCATCGAATCCAATGAAACGTCTTTGAAATGTTTGCGGCGAAGCTTGCTAATTCCCACACGAGTGGCAATCGTCATCGCCCACGTCGTGAATCGACTCCGGCCTTCAAAGCTTTCCAGCGAAGATAGTATTTTAATCAAAGCATCTTGCACGACATCATCGGCTTGAACACCAGTTCCATATTTTTGAGACAGCGACCGGTGAAGCCCTCGCACGAGTAGATCTCGTAGCTCAACAATCGCCTGTTCTCTAATCGGGTCGGCCGACTTCAGCCGCTCAACCCAATCGTCATCATTATTTGCTGACTCCACTTCGCGTTCTCCAACGTGAGTCGATGTTTCAATACGAAAACAGTCTCTCACATGTCTTCATTCTCGTCCAACGGACGGGGGAACTGCAAAATCATTTTTCTGGTTACAAAGTGCCCAACGAACTTCGCAAACGTGGTTTGGGAGTTCTCTTGGTCCAGTTCACTAGCCGAAAATAAACGACGTAAACCAGTTTCGGGGCCATTGTGACGCCGCGCGTTATTAGCTTCTTACCTTCAAAGGACGATATTTGAAGTTTGTTTTCGTTCCATCCAAAGCGACAACTTATCCTGAACCGATATTTTTTTACGTTTGTCGCGCAAGGCTGATGCTCCTTCGTCAATCAAGCGTTCAGGATTTCTACGGTTTTGGATTTGGGTTTGAGCTATGCCAATTCTGGAACATGAGTAAAATTTTTGAGGTAAACAAAACCTCGAATTGATGGCTCATTGTGAATACGAAGAACTCATCCGCAGGATTCGACAAGCAAAAAATCCTTTCGCTCCGTCAAGAGATCGTCAATCAAATTGACGACCGAATCGACGATGTGATCTCCAGTTTGCCCGTTCAGTATTTTCAAAGTTTGAGTGATGCCGAACGGTTGGAGCATTTCAAAGCCTTGGTTGCGATTAAGGTTTGCGGCATTGATCAAGAAATCATCCTTAGAGAACAAGATGGCAGTCGCGTCTCCGTCATCTCGTCTGAAAATTATCCCGGATTGCTCGCCCGCTTGATCGCTGACTTGCCAGACGATTATCCACTCGTAGGCGCTCAGGTATTCACAACCTCTGATCAAAATTTCATTGTCGACGTTTTTGAATTTGAAACAAAAGCTGACGATCGAAGTAGATCAACGAAACCCAAACCGCAGGAGTTGGAGGGGGTGATCGGCAAGGTGATGGAGCTGACCGGAAAGTCTCGCGAGCCAATTGAAGACTTTATCAATCGCTACCATTCCAATCACCAAATTCTTGATTCACCCGAAGAAATTGCTCATCAATTTGTCGCGCTCAAAGAAACAGAGCACATCAATGACATTAAAGTACTTTGGAAAGAATCGCTTGAAACGGCATCAGCAGGTCAGCCAACGTTATGCTCTGCGACCGTGACGATTTCAGCGGCCAGTTCAACGACGCGAGCAATTTTTCTTCGGGCGGCAACCTATTTTGGCAGATGCAACTACGACATTCGGCGCGCTATTTGTGAAAATGTCGTCGTCCAAGATTCAATTGATGTCGCGCTGCTGACGTTTAAGTTGTTCTACGCCCAGGACACCAGCCTCAGTCCCGCTCAGCGTTGTCAAGCTGCCGAGACTTTTCTTCGGCTTGATGCGGAAGTCGTTACATCGATTCTTGCCGGGCAATTACCTCCGGTCGAAGTTTTTCCAGATGTAGAAATCGCTGAGTTGTTTTGCGCTTTGTGTCGGTTAACCCAACACGCGGTAAACTTTTGTCAGCCCAAAGACATTTCGCACGAATTCGTTTTGCGGGCCATGTTGAGACATTCTGATTTCGTTGAAGAAGTAATAAGTCATTTTCGCTCGCGGTTTCGAGAGGGGGTTGATACGCAGACCTCGAAAGTTGCTGAACAGTTGTTCGATTCAAAACTTGACGCGATCAATGATCCAACCAACCAAATGGTGTTGCGGAAATTTGTTGAGCTGACACTTCAGATTCAACGCTGCAACCTCTCGATACCAAGGCGCAGAGGTGTTGCCTTTCGAATTCCGGGTAAAGCGTTTGAAAATTTGGCGCGAGGCGACAGCCCTTACGCCGTCTTTTACGTTTTTGGATTTGGATTCGATGGCTTTCATGTGCGCTTTCGTGATGTCGCGCGAGGCGGAATGCGTTTGGTTCCGACGCGCAACCGTGAGCACTACCTGTTCGAGTCTTCACGGGTTTTTGATGAAGCGTGGCGACTGGCTTCGGCACAACAACTGAAGAACAAAGACATCGCAGAGGGAGGGGCCAAAGCTTGTGTCGTAATCAAGCCCGGCAACAACCACGCTAAAGCTGGAAGAGATTTCGTTGACGGTCTATTGGATTTGATCATTGATCCACTCCAAACTGCGGCAAGTGATTCGCCGCAATTGGAAAGTGAGTATCTATATCTCGGTCCAGATGAAAACGTTTCAAATGATTTGATCAATTGGATCGTGACACGCAGTCTCGAACGTGGCTATCGATATCCCTCGACGATCATGAGCAGTAAGCCATCTGCCGGAATCAATCACAAAGTCTATGGCGTCACTAGCGAGGGCGTTTTGGTCTTCTTGAGATACGCCTTGATTGAATCCGGGATCAATCCCGAGCAAGAAGGTTTTTCGGTCAAGCTGACTGGTGGCCCTGACGGTGACGTCGGCGGGAACGCGATCAAGATCCTAATTCGTGATTACAAAGATCAACTCAAGATCGTTGGAGTTTCAGATGGCACTGGCTCGGCTTGCGACCCTAGTGGGCTTGAGCATGCTGAGCTACTGCGGTTGGTAGATGAAGAATTAGGAATCGCGAATTTTTCCGCCAACAAGTTGTCGGCGTCGGGTTCGGTCATGGGCTTGGACAGTGAACTAGAAGTCACACGCCGAAACCAACTGCACAACGAGGTGGTCGCCGATGTGTTTCTTCCAGCCGGTGGTCGACCCTCGACGATCAACTCGACCAATTGGCAAGACTTTCTCGACGTTGAAGGTAAGCCCACATCAAAGATCATTATCGAGGGTGCCAACCTTTTCCTGACTGATCCAGCTCGCACTAATTTGTCTGAAGCCGGCGTAACGATCGTCAAAGATTCATCTGCAAACAAGTGCGGCGTCATTTGCAGTAGCCTTGAAATCATTGCCGGCATGTTGTTACCTGATGAAGAGTTTATCGCAATCAAGTCGACCTACGTCGAAGAAGTCTTGGAGCTTTTGCGAGAATTGGCCAAGACGGAGGCTATTAGCTTGTTCAATGAACAGTTGAGGCAGCCAGAGCTGACACTTCCACAAATCAGCGTTTTGATCAGCAATCAAATTATTCGCGTCGCCGATGTAATCAATGATTCGTTTCCGAGTTGGTCGGAAGAGGAAGTTCGGATCTCTGACCAATTCGTTGAGTCGTTTTTGCCTGCTTCTCTTGTGCAGAAAATCAGCTCGTCTTTAAATCAAAAAATTCCAGCAAACTATCGTCGTCATTTAATCAGCGCGATTTTGTCCAGCCGGATCGTCTATCGTGAAGGCATTCAAAACCTCACAGCAATGACCGATCTCAATCTGAACAAACTAATTCGCTCACACGTCTTATACGAGAATCGCGTCAACGAAATGATCAGCCAATTATGGTCTTCGGAACTGCCAGATAAAGAACTTATGATGGAGCTTCTCGATCATGCAGGGGCGCGTGGGCAACGTGAACTGCGCTCACCAATTCGTTGAATTTCGGGTATGTCAGTTTTGTTTTGGAATCGTATCGGAAGTTAACTTGATTGAAGCAAAAGACCTTGGTCTCAAAACCAATATTGATGTTCTGAATCACTTTGTGGACTTGCAAGATCTATTCGTCGTCGACGTTGGCTGTGGTGCGATGGATTTTACTAAGGACATCGTCAGCCAAGGAGCTCGCGTGCTCGCGATTGATCCCGACTCTGCTCAGGCGGAACTCAACCGGGCGATGGAGCCAACGCCTGGATTGGAGTTTGTCGAGGCAGATGCTCAACAGATTCCGGCTCCTGACAAATCTGTTGATGGCGTCTTCTTCATTTATTCATTGCATCATGTGCCGGCGGAAATTTATCCGACCGTCTTCGCGGAAGTGTTTCGAGTTCTCAAATCCGATGGCTTTCTCTACGTGATCGAACCTACTGGTTGTCCACTAAACGACGTCATGATGTTGTTCCACGACGAGGAAGCCGTTCGGGCTGCGGCTCAATCCGCACTTGAAGAAATCGCAATGCCAGCTTTTGAGTCCAACAAAGTCGTCAAGTATCACAGTATTCGCGAGTTTGACTCCTACGAACATTTTGCAACTGTGTTTTCAAGTCGGACTTTCAACCCAGGCTATTCTGAATCTGATGTACGTCACCCCAAAGTTCAAGAAGCTTTCGAACGGCATGGCTCGCCAGATTATCGGTTCGAAGCACCCAAGCAAGTGACGTTCTTGAAGGGACTGCGCTAAGAAGCTATCCCAAAACCAAAAGTTTGTTCGACAGACAAACAGCACTCAAACCGTGCGGTAGACGACAGTGGCTGATTCGACAGTGGGGTGTTCGACAGTGGGGTGTTCGACAGTGGGGTGTTCGACAGTGGGGTGTTCGACAGT
>CAYMFZ010000492.1:0-4740 GCA_964389585.1 uncultured Pirellulaceae bacterium
GCGAATCCCACTACGATGATCGCACGATTTTAGGTTTTGAAATGTCCTCTAGGTAGATTAGTGTGGCGATTTCGATGACTTGAACCCTGTTTTCTCAATGAATTTGACAAGATTGGCGGCTCGTTTTCTGAACGTTCTCGTGAGACTCAGGCTGACTCGCAAAAAAAACCGCCCAGGATCAAATTGATCTCGGACGGTTGAAGGACGTTTTGTTTGATCTCAGTCGTTTGTGAACTTCGATCGAGTCGCTGATGTTAGCAGCACTTTCAGTTTCTATAGACTTGTGAAGTCATCGAAGTTAAACGCGACTCCTTGTTGAGGGAAGATTCCGTACAACGTTCGCTGTAGGTAAAGATCGACGGCTTCCGACAATCGTTGAATTGGCTTCTTAGGGATTAGCACGATATCTGAATCGCGTAGCCAAATTTCGTCAGACGGATGAGGGCGTTTGCCTAACAAAGCTCCGTTTAGGTCGAGCTTGGTCGCGGTCAGTCGCCAGTTTTGGTCGCGTCGGAAAACGATGGCTTGCCGTAAGTTTCCACCAGTTCCAAATCCACCTGCCAAAGCAATCGCTTGCATCGCTGATGTTGGTCCAACCATTTCAAATCGACCACCTTGAGCGACTTCGCCCACGACATAGATGAAGCGTGGAGCACGCTGAATCAGGATTGGCGTGACTTCGATGCCACCCTGTCGCAATCGGTAGCGAGCGTTGACTTCGCGACCAATTTCGTCGAGTGTCAAACCGATTGCTGGAACACTTCCAACGCCTGGCAGCTGAACGGTGCCATCTGGTGAAACGGTTGCCGCACGAGCTTGACCACCCTGCCCCGCTCGGGCATCAACTGAGTTGATGATGTCCTGCAGCGGAGTTTCGCCTTGTGTGACTTGAACGACGATTGAAGGATTCTTGACGAACTTTGTGAACTTATCATTGAGTTCTTTTTGCAAGTTCTCGACTGTCTTGCCAGCCGCCATAACCTGGCCGATCAAAGAAAGCGAAACCATTCCGTCGGAACGAATCACGAGGTCGGCTTGATTAAGACTCGCGTCGATTGTTGAGCTGATTTGAATCGTGTCACCAACAAAAAGTTGATACGGCTCAAGAGATTTTTCGCGAGTTCGCAAGTAGACAAACTCAAGCTGATCGTTGACACGCAATCGGTACTCACCGACGTGAGGTGTTCGGTGTGGCCCGATGTACTCGCCGTAAGCCATTTGCTCCCAAGGCACATTCTGGCTGTCTCGCCATTTACCTTCGCGGCCACCTGCCCCGGTTGTGAATTGGTTTACGCCTTGAAGCGAACGTCCCGGATTCGGATTCATTGGCACGTTGGCAATAGGCTGGGCATAACCAAAGCCACTTGTTTGGGCGACAGCGCCGCAACTGCACGAGCCCTGACAGCCACAAGCCATCGTCGCTGACGAATACCCATTGTCGATGCCTTGGCACAATTGAAGGTTTTCATCGCGAATGACTGCGATGGAAGCTTCGGTAGCACCCATCGTCGTTTTGATGGAGTCAGTTTCTGGTTGGGATCCAGACATCAACATCCAGGCAGCCGCTGCAAACAGTAGGCCGCCAGCAATAAGTTTGTGTGAAAGTGATAATCTCATGGCGTGGAGGCCCTTCAAGAGTTTCAAAAATGTTTTGAAGTGTAAAATCGACAAGGTGCAAATAACTGAAGACAGGTTGATGTTTAGAACAGATCTTTCAGTTTTTGACCCAGCGACTTGTTTTGCTTTTTTGTGTCAGCTTCGTTCGAGTCAACTGATTTTGGAGCGACCGGCGGTGTCGGTCTTGAAGCGACCCGTGTATTGTCAGAAAACTCCATCGGTGCTGACTCATTGAAAGTTGTCGTTGGCAACCACTGAATGGCTGAGGCACCTTGGCTTCGTGTTTGAACGGCAACCGAAAACTCATTTTTGGCGAGACTTGCGAGGTCCTGTTCTCCCAAACGCTCGTGAACCTTGGCTAAGTTTTGCCAAGTTTGCGGAGTCGGGTTGGAAATCAGGCTTTGCTTGAAATAGCTCGTTGCCTGTGCCAGTTGCCCTGTCTTTGCCATCAACACACCAAGCTCATTCGCACTTCGATGGTTGTTCTTATTCGCTTGCAACGCCGCTCGATGAAATGTGATTGCCTTGGCGACGTCTGATTTTTTCGGTACCGACCGATTGGCTGAGGCCGCAGTGTGAAGTTTGCCCAAGCAGTAAAGTGCCTCTGCGGTTACCGGGTTACGGCCACCGGCTTCGTCAAGTTTTTGCTGGGCAAAAGCAAAGTATTTCAGCATCGCCTGGGTAGGCGTCGTCGTCTTCGACTCAGTTGGGCTGACAATGTTTGAGCGGTGGGATTCAGTAATTCCTGAAACCTCAACAACCATTTGAGCTTCGACGTTTGGATTCACGAAGTCTTTGGCTTCCCGCATTGCAAGAACTGCCTGAGCAAGAGATTTGCTGAATGTGTTGCTCTGGGCAACGGAGTCATTGGCTTGAGCGATCACTTTCAGAGCCGAAAAGAACTCTTGGCCTGCGGCCTGTGAGGCACCACGTCGAGCAAGTGATTTTCCATACTCGATGTGGTGGACCGCTTGCTGGGCAACGGCTTCCGAAAGCCCCATCGCTGAAGGTGCAATTTCTGCGAACTGTTCCAGCTCCGTCGACATCTGGATTTGCTCAGGCATTTCTGGTGTGACAAATTGGTTGCTATCGTCGGATAAAGTGCTTTGCAAAACACTTTTCTCAGGAGCTTGCGTGAGAACAAAATCGTTTTCAGGATTAGAGTTGTTTTCAACAGACGCTACGTCAGGTTTAGTTTCTTCGTTTGAAGCAACTGAGTCATCGAAGTCGAATGGTTCCATGATGATGGACTCAGAATCAGAATCGGTTTCTGGATCTGGAGTTGTTTCTGCTTTAGGGGCAGGTGAATCCAAGTTCGCTTGATCCATGAACGGATTTCGCTTCCAACGCGAATTTGGTCGTTGGTAGTGATGGTCGACGACGTTTGATTGCACTTGCTCTTCTTCCTGAGCAAATTCAGGAGAAGTCTCAATCGAAGTTGCTTCTTCGACCGTTGCACTCACCTGTTCGTTGTCCGAGGCAACAAGCGTTGGTGCTGTTTCAAGAGATTCTTCAACGTTGAATTCATCTGAAGCTGAGTCTTCCATGACAAGTGAATCGAAATCGAACTCTTGAGTCGATTCAGCATCAGTGGAAACGGCTTCTTCGGTTGTTTCCTCCAAGCTCACTGCGAATTCGTCAACGTCGGTCGTCGTGCCAGATAGTGCTGGTGCGTCGAAGTTGTCTTCTGTTGTTTCAACGAACTCGCCTACTGGGTAGAAGTCATTGCTGTCTTCAGTGAAAACGACTTGATCGGCTTGGTCGAGTAATTCGCCAACCATCATGTCGGTGCCAATGGCTTCAGTCGGAAGTTCCGCTGGGTTGGGCTCAATTGAGCTTTCAGCAATTGCGCCGATTGGAAGCATGTTTTGAAGTGGTGCGAATTCACTTATCTGAGCTTCGAACGCCGTCGGTTCACTGTTCGATTTCGGTTGGTGCAACACAAAAGTTGCGCAAACGGCAAGACCAAGAACCATCGCAGCGTAATGCTTGACATTGAACGACATAATTTTGAACCCCAGACAACGTGGTTGGTTGGGGGATTAGTTGATCGCCCCCAATATTGAGTATCGGAATCTATACATTCCTCCTGCTGTATCGTCCGTAAGGGTTCGAATTCCTTATCGTGTTGTGTCGATAGCGACAGTTATTTGCGAGATCATGACGGCGTGATCGGAACACCCGTTACAAATTAACAGTGGTTTTTGCGTGATCGGGAAAGTCGACCTGGTCGGCCTGGTTTTACAGAGGGTGATTTGCGCATTGGATTGAAATGCTAGCCCGTGAACGACTTACGACACCTTGTGCACAAGACGCACGCTCGAACGAAGCTGAAGAATTTACGCTTCCTCAAAAAAACACGCATGGTTTTTAATCGCCGCAGGCAGGCTAAATCAGGGGCTTCCCAATGGAATTCTGAGTCGAAATGAGCCCTATGAAATATCGGGAAAACGTGCCATAATGCTCGGCCATCTCAAGCGACGCCCGGTTCCGTCTTTTTTGACCCATCCGAATTACGGACCATTCATTAAAAGGGCTGCCACTCGGCAACGAATTCTTTGAGAATCGTCTCCCGACGACTTGAGTTAATAATTGGAAATCGCATCAGGATTTGCAACAGACTGTCGTATTCAGTCCTACAACGCCTGAATTACAAACGCGTCGTGTTCGAACGCAATATAGGAGAAACAACTACGTGTATAAGATTCTGAATAGCGGTGGCCTTGGCGTTGCTGGAAAACAAAACGAGTTGATCGAGTTGGCCCTGACTCACGGATTCAATGGTGTCGAAGTTGACATCGTCGATCTCGTTGGCCGCCACGACACACTTGGAAAGCAGTTCGCTTGCCAGTTCCTGCAAAGTGCCAAAATCGACATGGGGACATTTGAGTTGCCTGTGGAT
Organism: uncultured Pirellulaceae bacterium; assembly: GCA_964389585.1. Taxonomy (GTDB): domain Bacteria; phylum Planctomycetota; class Planctomycetia; order Pirellulales; family Pirellulaceae; genus Mariniblastus. The sequence continues at coordinate 4,520 of CAYMFZ010000492.1, forward strand.
CTTGGAGCCTCTGATGAAGGCTTTGTCGAATCGACAGCCAAACTAGACACGATCATCGACTTGGCAACAACGCTTAACGCTCGGAGTTGCTACATCAAAGTCGCTCCAAGCAACGGCCTATTCTCGTTCCAAGAGTGCTTTGAAAAGCACCAAATTCGCTTGCAAGCTTTGAGTGAGCAATTTGCGGAATCAAAAATCAAGATTGGTCTTTTGCTTAAGGC
>CAYMFZ010000493.1:0-3175 GCA_964389585.1 uncultured Pirellulaceae bacterium
CCAGTGCAGGCCCACCACAACAAAACAATTCCTTTTGTTTCTCTTTTCAAAAACAAGTTGAATTTCGTTCGAAATCAAATCAAACTCAATCAACTCACCCTTGATGTTTGGCAAGTTATTGAAACGACAAACTTGGGTCAAGGGACATTTCTAAAGTCATTTAAGAAACTTTAGAAAAAATGTTTGAATGACTTTTTATCTTTTACAAACTACCCAGCTACAAGAGTTTTGCAGCAATCACGAGGTCGTGAATTGAAAGATGTGGTCCGAACGTTCAATCGCTTAGTTCTATTAAGCCAATTGCTATCAGTAAGTTGGATTTCCAATTTGGACTTGCTTGGTTTTGATCAATTCAAATCACTCTTGATCGAATCAAATATACGTTGATTTAAGTTGCTTTGATTTTGGATCATGACGAACTCTCCAAGTAAATCTTGAAAGCGAAGCGCATGCATACGCTTCAAGTTAAAGCATAGGACTACTTAGGATTGAATCGTCTACTCATTCCAAGGCTCCGCCTCGTTCACAGCAGCGGGAGCCGCGAAAGCATTCCGTTATTAGGCTAGGCAGAGCCCTATAACGACGAAGTGCAAAGCCGAGTTTGTTCAAAATCATCGATGCGACGTGGCGAGAATGTGAAGCAGCGAAGGTATCCAGTCGTTTGTGATGCAATGCAGCAACAAACTATGCTTTGTTCCAATTGAATTTTACGGTTTTCCTTAGTCCCAGCATTTTCTCGCACTTCAGGACTCGTATCCTCGTCCACTACCCGAAGTTGATATTGGAACAAAGCGCTAGACGGCTATTTAGGCGTTTGCTCATGTTGATTAGACGATGTCCCGAAGTGCTGACACGACTGCATGCATCGCTCAGATCAATTTTCAGAAAAACTCTCAGACTGACATTGACGTAAATTGCAGTCGTCGTTAATTATCCCCCTCGAAAAATTTCGTGCGCTGTCCACGGACTCCGCCGGTGTATCGATTCCTCGGATATTGATTCATCAACTCCTGAAATGGAATTCAGGACGGTATGGGGGTTCAGCCCTGTGATGCCGTGGATCAGCTTTATTAACATTACAGGGCAATTGGGCGTCACAACACAAGGAGAGTTGCGTGAGAGTCTCCGTGCGACTTAAACAGAATTTTTGGGCTTCGGCCCTACTCATGTCGGCGATCGTGGTATCACCTTCGTTGGCAGTCAGTCAAACACAGTATTCCGTCGGTGATACGGCCGCGAGTGCAGCACAAGCTGTGCAACAACCGCCAACAACCGACAAGGCGCAATTGCTTGAAGCAAGACGCGCCTTGATGCAGTCCCGTAAAGCCCTCGCGCTCAGCGATGTGGCTACGGCAAAATCAATTCAGACGGTTCAGTCGATGATCGACCGCCAAGCTCAGCTTGAGCAGTTGCGGAATCAACTGAATCCTGAGTCGGGCAATTCGCCAAACGAAAACGATCTCAAAGCATTCAACGCGAGTGCGGCTTCGTTTTTGTTGTCGCAGTCAGAAGCCTTGATGTACTATCAAGACTTTGAAACCGCGACGGCGTTGATCGAACAGGCTCGTTCATTCCCAGTTGAGTTTAACTCAGCCACAGGGAATCCGGACGAATTGTTGAAGATGATTGAGATGGCCAAGAGCAATGCCGCAGTCGCCCAAACTGCAGCAAATGAAACTGCTCGCCCCGCAGCGCCGTCAAAAAAAGCTGAAACAATGAAGCTTCTATCCCAGGCTCAACTGGCGATGGATCAAGAAAAATGGAACGAAGCCAAATTCTATGTCGACCAAGCCAAAACACTTGGCGTGGCTGATGCAGAGTTTGCTGCAAACGATGCTCGTCCATGGCAGTTGGAATTGAAGATTCAAAACGCACTTAGTCGTAAGTCGTTTGATCCTGCTGTTATCCAGACTGCATTTGAAGATGCCACGACATCAAGTCGCGTTGCTCTGGCGGATTATGATTCGTCAAAAGACGCTACAGAAAACGTGATGGCTTCTGCGACGTTCAGCGATTCGGAAGAGACTGCTCCTAAGTTCAATCCGATCCCGAACAGCGCGAAAGAGTTTTACTTGTCAGGCCTTCGTGCTCTTGATGAAAAGAGCCCTGAAGATGCCCGTGCGTATTTCGAGCGTGCTTGGAATGGCCGGGATCAGCTTGATGGTGCGACTCGCCAGTCAATCCAGGATCAGCTTTCTCGATTGACCATGTCGAAACCAGAGATGCGAGCCATGCCGGCTTCGCAAGCTTCTCAGTCAATTGATCTTGGCGAAGCTCGTAGTCAACAAACAGACACGTTCCGAAAACTTCAATCTGAAATTTTCAAAGAGCGTGCTGCAGCTGAGCGAATGCTTGAAAAGAATCCTCGCGAAGCACTTGAAAAGATGACAATGGTTCGTGGTCGAATCGCTCAGTCGCAATTGGATGAAAAAAGCCAAAAGCCTCTGTTGACGATCATTGATCGCGATCTAACGACGATGCAAAAGTACATCGACAGTAATCTTCCTGAGATTATCAACGATGAAACGAACGCGGCTCGTCGCGAAAGTGTTGAACTTCAGCGTGAGCGTCGACTCGAAGTCGGAACTCAGCTTCAACAGCTTGTTGAAGAGTTTAATGACTTGATTGACGAGGGACGTTATCCAGAAGCTCAAGTGATCGCCCGTCAGGCTGAAGATTTGGCTCCCGACACCGAGTTGGTTGCTGTACTTCGTGAGAAGGCAAAACTATTGGCTCGTCTGGAGCGAACCAAACGAACAAGGGATGCGAAGGAAGAAGGTTTCTTTGGTGCTCTGCAAAGTGCTGAAGAAGACAGTATCGGTTGGGATGACAAGAACTTGTTGGTTTACGAGAACCCTGAAAAGTTCCGCCGTGATTCTGAGCGTCGATTAAGTAAACTTGAAGCAGGTCGCTACGGTTCTGAAGCCGATCGTCACATCTGGAACGTGTTGAAGAACCAACGCGTTCAAGGTGAATACAAAGGCACACTTGCGGAAGCTGTTGATCAGCTTTCACGACAGGCCGGTGTAAATATTGTGTTCGATGACCTTGCTCTAATCGACATCAACGTTCGCAAAGACCAAATGGTCGATGTGCCGATTCGCGAGCCAATCTCGCTACGAAGTGCGTTGCAAGTGATTCTTCAATCTGCTGGTTTGGTTTACGTTGTCGAGAA
>CAYMFZ010000493.1:3185-4733 GCA_964389585.1 uncultured Pirellulaceae bacterium
AACGTATTGATTAAGGTCACGAGTCGGGACGCGTGCATGACGAAGCCTGTAACTGAGACGTATTACATTTGCGACTTGATTATGCCGCATCGTAATCCTCAGCATGCAATGCAGATGAATTGGATGCAGCCAAACATGGCTGGTAGCAACCCGGGTGGCGTGATGAATGTCGCCAACAATAGCGGTTCGGTTACCGACATGGCGATGGCCCAGCAGTTCGGAGGAAACAATCCTCTTGGCGGCATGGGTGGCGTGAACTACGGCAGCAACAACAATAATGGTCCTCAAACCGGTACTCCGACATTCGGAACCGTTGGTGGCCAGCCACTTGGTGGTATTACAGAAGCTGACTTCCAGCCTTTGATGGATTTGATTCAGAACACGATTCAAACCGACACTTGGCAGGATACTGGTCAGGGACTTGGTACGATCGAACCGTTTGTTCCCAACTTGAGTTTGATCGTTTCGCAAACACAAGCGATTCAAGACGAGATTCAAGATCTCTTGAAGAAGCTTCGTGAGTTGAACGATGTTCAGATCGTTGTCGAAGTTCGCTTCGTCAGCCTTCGAGATGAGTTCTTTGAGCGAGTCGGAATTGATTTCGACTTCAGCATCAACGACAACTCGGCCGTGGTTGATCCGAACGCGGATGTTGTAACGGGGGGAAGCACGATCATTGGTCGTGATCCAACGGATACGGTTAACTTCACACCGACAACGGACTTGGATCTTCGATTCGTCCAGAACAGTTTCAATGCGGCTGAACCGATTTTTGGTGGCTTCCAAGCCGCCCAGGCAGCCAACTTTGGATTTGCGATTTTGTCCGACATCGAAGTCTTCTTCCTGATTCAGGCAGCCAAAGGTGATCAGCGTACAAACATTACGCAGGCACCAACGGTTACGATGTTCAATGGTCAAAGTGCGAGTGTCACCGATGGTGCTCAGCGTCCGTTTGTTACATCTGTGGTTCCTGTGGTTGGTGACTTTGCCGTTGCCCATCAGCCGATCATCACGATCTTGCCTGATGGTACTAACCTTAACGTAACGGCGGTTGTTTCTGATGACCGACGATTCGTTCGACTTCAGCTTGTTCCGTTCTTCACGCAGGTGACCGACGTCGACACGTTTACTTTCGATGGAAGTACAACAACGTCGCAGACATCGAACTCTGTGTTGGACAACTTGCTTGATGCAGTCGATGGTGGAACTCGTCAGCAAGACGAAGACAGCCAGACTGTTACCACGCAAGGTATTACGGTTCAGTTGCCGGTGTTGTCGACCACGTCGGTAAACACGGTGGTTAGCGTTCCCGATGGTGGTACTGTCCTTATGGGTGGTATCAAGCGAATGAACGAGAGCCGTACTGAGCGAGGCGTTCCATTCTTGAGCAATGTGCCTTATGTCAATCGTTTGTTCAAGAACGTTGGTATCGGTCACGAGACTTCGAACTTGATGATGATGGTGACACCACGAATCATCATTCAAGATGAGATCGAAGAAGAGCAAGTCGGAACGAGTGCTAACTAAGCTTTCAAGGCAGGCGAATGT
>CAYMFZ010000494.1:0-3695 GCA_964389585.1 uncultured Pirellulaceae bacterium
GTGACAAACATGTGGCTTTCGTCGCGACAAACAATGTCACTGGCGGAGCGCTGGGTGGCAAACACATGGTTGAACAACTTGGCAAAGGCGACAAGAAGATTCTTGTGCTTCGCTATGTTCAAGGAACGGCCAGCACTGAAAATCGAGCCAAGGGTTTTATGGACGCTGTTACTGGAGCCGGAATGAAAGTCGTTGCCGATCCGTATCCCGAAGACGGAACGGTTGCTGGCTGTAAGAAAACGGCGTCCAACACACTGGAAGGATTCGTCAAAGACGGCAAACTCGAGTTGGATGGGATCTTTTCGTGCAATTTGACTTCGGCATTAGGGATGGCCGCAGCCTTGGATGACTTGAGAAAAAGCCAAGTCGAAGTCGACGTCACGTTTATCGGTTTCGACACTTCTCCAAAGCTTATCAAAGGGCTACAGGCGGGAGACATTGCCGCGCTGGTTTCGCAAGATCCGAAAAAGATGGGTTACCTTGCTGTTGAAACCATTGTCAAACATCTCAAGGGCGAATCGGTTGAAGCAGAGGTCGACACGGGTGTTGAGCTAGTTACGAAAGAACGAATCGAAAATGAACCTGCGATCCGTGCGTTGGTGGGATTAGAATAAGAGCTCATTAAAACTCTAGCCATTGCATTCTTCCAACCCATACAGTTCAAGCTGTTGCCGGTCGACCAATAAATGCCCGATTCGAACCAGTCCGATCTGACGCCTCGCTTAAAAATGCGAAACATCAGCAAGAGCTTTGGCCCAACTCGTGCCCTGCGGCAAGTTGAGTTGGAAGTTTTTCCGGGCGAGGTTCTAGCACTCGTTGGTGAAAACGGAGCTGGGAAAAGCACTTTGATGAAAGTGCTTTCAGGCGCCCATCAACCTGATGCCGGGGAGATGTGGGTTGATGGCGATTCCTATCGACCAAAAAACCCTTATGCCGCGCGAACTTCAGGCGTGGCAATGATCTATCAAGAGCTTTCTCTTGCGCCGCACTTGTCAGTGATGGAGAATATCTTGCTGGGCGTAGAGCCAACCATGGGACCTTTTTTGAAGTGGTCAGAGATTAAACGCCGCGCCACAGATGCCCTTAAAGAAATCGGGCTCGGAGATGTCAATCCGAAGACCGAAGTTCGCAAGCTTTCGCTCGCCCGCCAACAAATGGTTGAGATCGCAAGGGCGATTGCTTTGGATTGCAAGGTACTGGTGTTGGACGAACCAACAAGCAGTTTGACGCGCGGCGATATCGAACAGTTATTTGCTTTGATCAATCGTTTAAAAAAGCGTGACATCTCGATCATCTACATTTCGCACTTTCTCGAGGAAGTCAAAGAGATTAGCGATCGGATCACGGTCCTGCGAGATGGCGAATCCGTTGGGACGGTTTCCACGGCAGAAACGAACGCCGATCAAATTGTGGCGCTGATGGTTGGGCGAGAAGTCGACGATCTTTATCCCCGAACCAATCGCCAAAAAAACGGCGAGGTCCTGTTAGAAATCGAAAACGTTTCGGGCGTTCGGAAACCAGAGAATGCGTCGATGCAGGTTCGGCGCGGATCTGTGTTTGGGATTTCTGGTTTGATTGGCGCTGGAAGAACAGAATTGATGCGTGCGATTTTTGGCTTGGACAAGGTACGTTCGGGACAAATCAAGTTTGGCGTTTTCCGAGGTGGCGGTAATCCTGCAACCCAGTGGTCTCGCGGAATGGGAATGGTTAGCGAAGACCGAAAACAGGAAGGGCTCGCATTGAATCTTTCCATTGCCGATAACATTACGCTGGCGAAATTGGATGGGTTGGGGGTGGATGCGCCGCTGATGAAGCGAATGGTGTTGCCTTCTCGCCAGCAAAAGGCAGCAGAGAAGTTGATCGAAAAGGTCGAGATCAAATGCGGCGGACCTACAGCCGCGGTTTCGTCATTGTCAGGTGGCAATCAACAGAAAGTCGCGATCGCCAGGCTTTTTCACGCCGACGTGGATGTCTGGCTGCTTGACGAACCGACAAGAGGAATCGACGTTGGGTCCAAGGCACAAATTTATAAGCTGATCAATGAGTTGGCGGTTGGCGATGCGAAAATGGGACGTGAACCCAAAGCGATTTTGCTGGTAAGTAGTTACCTGCCTGAGTTGTTGGGTGTCTGTGACGAGATTGCGGTAATGGATCGCGGAAGGCTCAGCGCGTCACGCCCTGTTGAAGAATGGGATGAACACAAATTGATGATGGTTGCGACCGGGCAGGAATAGAATTCCATTCGACGCGAGATCAGATCGAACAAGCGAAAAACGAACTTAAGAATCACAATGGTAGAATTGATTTCAGATTCCAAACCTTCTATCTGGCAATCCGGCTGGGTTAACACACTCGGCCGTTTCGCTGTGTTGATTTTGGTGTTTGGCTTTTTCGCTTGGCAAGTTGAAGACGGCAAGTTCTATTCTCCGCGGAATTTGGAATCGATCGCTCGACAAAGTTCCGTCTACGCAACTGCTGCTTTGGGAATGACTTTGGTTGTTATTACCGCAGGCATTGATTTATCGGTTGGATCAATTATTGCATTGTCCGTGATTGGCGTAGCTTGGATACTCAATATAAAAGTTGGCGATGAGTTCTTAATTGATCAATATCCCAGAGGCCTTCCGATTGCTGCTGTTATGGGAAGTGTTTTGCTCGCCGCGCTGGCTGGACTGGCAAACGGTGCGATGGTTGTGTGGCTAAGGATAACTCCCTTTATCGTTAGCCTTGGAACGATGGGAATCTTCAGGGGGTTGGCCAAACGCATTGCGAACGAGCGAGATATCTACCCAGAAAAAGATACATGGATTGGTTCAATTATGGACCCGACGTTTGTTGCTTGGCTGAACTCAGGAAAAGAAGGGACTGGTGAAGAATCAGAAATGGCATGGATGATTTTCCCGCCGGGAATTTGGCTGCTTCTAATCTCTGCGATTGGTTCAATTATTCTTCTGCGGTATACGAGATTGGGTCGGCACATCTACGCTGTTGGATCGAATGAGGAAACGGCACGACTCTGTGGCGTGCCAGTTGGGCGAACGAAATTGATTGTTTACATGCTCGCCGGTTTCTTTGCAGGCTTGGCTGGGCTGATGCAGTTTTCCTACATCGGTGGTATTGGCCAGCCAACCACAGCAATTTCGTATGAGCTTTTTGTGATCGCCGCTGTTGTGATTGGCGGGGCGAGTTTGATGGGAGGTAAAGGTACAGTACTCGGTAGTGTGATTGGCGCTTTCATGATCACGATACTTTACATGGGAGGCCAGCAGATGGATTGGCGAAAATGTGATCAAGAAATGGTTATCGGAGGCATCATTATCGGTGCGGTAGCACTTGATCAGATTCGTGATCGAGGGCGGTCGTAAATTGACTTTTGCCAATACGCTAAGATTTCGGAGAAATCAGCGACTATGTCGTTGATCACTCCGTGGTCAAAACGAGAATTGGCAATAGACCTCAGCCTGATTCGTCGTGGCTATGTTACGCAGACCTTTGGCGAACCCCTTATTCGATTCCGGTATTCAACACATTAGCCAAAGTTCAAATTTGGCAAACCATTACGACTAAAACGCCAATCAATTTGGTATCGCTTTACGTGTTATTCGCGATCGAACTTTTGGTTTTAGCTGCAACGTTGTTCCGCTAAGATTTCGGAGAAATCAGCGACTATGTCGTTGATCACTCCGTGGTCAAAA
>CAYMFZ010000494.1:3795-4732 GCA_964389585.1 uncultured Pirellulaceae bacterium
CGAGAATTGGCAATAGACCTCGGCATTGTTCATCGAGGTTGCGTTACACACGCCTTCGACCAAAACCTCTTTTTTGGTTGGTCATTCAAACACGCTCACGTTAGCCAACATTTCAAATTTTACGAACCACGCCGATTACCACACCAATTACCTTGGCGTCGCGCGAGTAGATGGGCTTCATCGTCTTGTTGGCCGGTTGCAGTCGAACACGATTCTTTTCTGGAAACCAATACTTCAGTGTCGCGTCTCCGTCAGAGGTTCTCGCGACGACAATGTCGCCCCTTGAAGCCGTATGTCGTCGCTTGACGATGACGTAGTCTCCGGGGGCAATCTGTGCATCGATCATTGAATCGCCTTCGACTTCGAGAACATACGTTCCTTTCTTGGGCCACATGTTCCCCACGTCGATTCGCTCGGTCTGCTCGACGGCTTCCATTAAGGCTCCGGCTGCCACGCGACCTGCGAGTGGGAAACCGTTTAGTTCTTCGGTCACTTCATCCGTCAGCACGATCGAGCGTGAGCGGTTGTTTGTGCGATTGATCAAACCCTTTTTCTGAAGGGCAGTTAAATGGCAAATCACGCCGTTGGGAGACTTAAAACCCATTTCATCTGCGATCTCACGAATGGTCGGGCCGTAGCCTCGATCTTCGATTTTAGATCGAATGAAGTTAAAGATGGTTTGTTGACGTTTGGTTAGTGATTCTTGCAGCATCAATAGCTCCTTGTTTGGAAGCTATGACTTTATACATTTGTGCACTAAATTGCAATTGCGCATCGGAAAGTCGGAGGCGAAATTCGGTTCGATTACCACAGATTTCGATTGGATTCACGGGCTACTTGTAAGCCGTTGGTGCTAGCCTCGGGTTAACTCAACGAGTGGCATGTTTTGCTGGTTATTCTGGCCCGAGGTTAGCGCCTGCGGCTCACTGTGTACAAC
>CAYMFZ010000495.1:0-4712 GCA_964389585.1 uncultured Pirellulaceae bacterium
TGTGTTTTTGCTTCTGATCTTCAAAAAACGACCAACGTGACCGATATTAAGAAGTAGAACTTGCCCCCAAACGGAGATTTGGTCCTATAATCGTGGTTCGTGAGGTATTGTCAAGTAAAAGCCTAACGAATGAATAGCTTGGGGAATGAATCCAACGGAATGAACTGATGTAGGGATCAAAGCCAAGTACCTCCACGAGTCCAATAATTCGATGTTCGAGCTTGACCGCTTTCCCAATCGTCTTTGCCTCCGATGAATGAAGTTAGCGTTGTATTCAAGACGATAAACACTTTACCCGCCCGACCTGCCATCAATCAGCTACTATTGAAAAATCCTAACATGAAATCTTTTCTAGTTAAAAGCATCCTGGCATGCACGTTGTTTTCTTTGTTTGCCATTCAAACGACCAGTTCTTTTGGTCAAGCCTTTAAGGCTCAAATTGGATTCAACGACTTGGTCGCCGAAAAAGGTGCCTCCCTAGAAGATGGTTCAGGTTTAAGAGTTTTCATGGCGGAAGCTCCTGATGGAGATACTGATACGAACCCTAACGGCGACTATATGCCGGATATCAACAACGCTCAGTTTTCTGGAAAAGACTTGAAAGAAGCCTCCGGTGCCAGCGGTGCAAACGGGCACGCCACTTCCGTTGCCGTTAACTTTTTTGGCAACTCAAGTAGTTTGTCGGCAGGCATCACGGATTTTACAGGCTACGACGCGAACGGGTACATCGGCTCAACGGGTTTGAACGCGGGAACAAATCTTGATCCTGGCGGGCTTGATTTGATGGGCAACACATATCACATCGGAAACCACAGTTATGTCGGACGTGCCAGTACTGCATTTACGGCTGCACAAGCCGAAGACATCCTCGAAAGATTGGATTTTACTGTAAACCGCGACAACACCGTTCAGGTGGTTGCTGCAGACAATGCCTCAACTACACCGAGAGTGTTGACACCAGCCTACAACGCGATTGCAGTTGGGCGATCTGATGGAAGCCATTCACGAACATTGACACCAAACTACGGAGCACCCCGATTCGCAACCGCGATCGTGGTTCCAAGTGCAGGTGCGACCAGCCAGTCCACTCCGGTTGTTTCAAGTGCCGCAGCGATCTTGGTTCAAGCCGGTCAGGGTTCGAACTTTTCACAAAACGAAGTCATTCGTGCATCGCTCTACGCCGGAGCAACCAAAGAAGAATTCGCAACTTGGGATCGTACCTCAACTCGTCCGATGGATGAAGTCTTTGGCTACGGCGAGTTGAACATTCTTAACAGTTACCATATTTTCGAAGGCGGAGAATTCGAAGCCTCAACGTCTGACCCTGCGACTAACGTAGATTTGCTCGGCTGGGACTATGGCGACTTCGATGGCTCTACCGAACTGTTCTATGATTTCTCGATTGACGAGACCGAATACGGACGGCTTTCTGCTGTTTTAAGTTGGAACATGAACATCATCGACAATGACTCAAGTGCTGTTTTTGATCCGACTCGCGATCTCGCCGACTTGAATCTCGACTTGTTCGACTCAACTGGTTCGTTCCTTGGTACTTTACTCGATTCGAGCAACGGAACCGACTACAACAACGAGCATATCTTTGCACGAAGCCTTGCAGCCGGCGATTACACGTTTCGCATTTCTGGTGCGGCAGGCGGAACGTCGGCTACCGATTACGGATTCGCTTGGAATATCGTTTCGGCTGTTCCGGAACCGTCAAGCTTGATCGTTTTAGGCGTATTTGGATTAGGCTGCATCGCACGTCGCCGTCGATCAGTTTGACCAACAACCGACCTTTGTTTAATCAACGCTTTGTTTAATTCGTTATTGAGACGTTGCGGATGAAGCGGCTTTGGATTCTCGTCTCTCTGAGATTCTGCGGAGCACCATTGGTATGCACGCCAATTTGCGAGTCGACCCATCAGCCCTGACTGATTTGACTGTATCACTGGGGGCCATGTTTACGCTCGCGTAAGCATGTTCACGACAGGCGTGAACATGGCACCCTGTAGTTACATGGTTACATGGTTACATGGTTACATGGTTACATGTACCCGGCAGTTGAGTTTTGACGAACCACTACGCTGGGAAATCATCAAACTCACTGTATCTCTCGGGGGCCCGATTCGAGAATCGTGTGAAGTCTCTTTCCCAATGAAGTTCAACGTCGCCCGTCGGACCATTACGCTGCTTCTCAATGATGATCAGCGCCTCGTGTTGGTTGACTTCTTCTTCGGGTTGCCCTTTTTGAAAGTAGCTTTCACGATGGACGAACATCACCACGTCGGCGTCCTGCTCGATCGCTCCAGATTCACGAAGGTGGCTGAGCTTCGGTCGATGATCTTTCGAGTCTTCCGCTTGGCGATTAAGTTGAGAGAGACATAAGATCGGAGCCTTCAATTCACGTGCCAGCCCCTTCAAGCGTCTCGCAATCTTAGCGACCTGTTCCTGTCGTGGGTCGTTTTGACTATCCGGCTGAATCAATTGAAGGTAATCAATTACGATCAGCCCCAATCCGTTTTCGCGTCGTTTGATTCGTCTGGCGGCACCCGCAATTTCCGAAACATTTCTGGTTGGAGAGTCGTCGATAAACAAAGGTACTTGGGCGAGCTCACCGGCGATCTTGACGAGTCGCTTTCTGTCTTCGGCAGCCAAAGTTCCGTTTCTCAATCGGTGACCGTTGACTTTGGCGACGGAACAAAGCATCCGCTCAATCAATTCGATTGCGGCCATTTCCAAGCTGATAAACAAAGCGGGCTTGCGGGATTTCATCACAACATTTTCAGCAATGTTCATCGCAAAAGCAGTCTTACCCATACTTGGGCGAGCGGCAAGAATCACCAATTCGGAACCATGGAGTCCACCGGTCATCTTGTCCAAATCTGTGAATCCAGTCTCAACCGTTCCCTCTTGGGCTTCACCCCTCACGCGGGCATCGAGTCGATCCATCGCGTCGGCGAGAATCTCATCAATGGGCGAAAGATTGTTTGACTGGCGACTTTCGCGAATCGAAAACACCTTCTGCTCGGCGTCGTTAAGCAACGAGTCAGGGTCGCCCTCTGGTTCATAGGCATCGTTCAGCAAATCGGAACATGTCGTAATCAACTGTCGCGACGTTGCCTTGCTGCGAACGATTTCCGCGTAATAGACAACGTGAGCCGCGTGCGTGACGGCGCTAAAGATCTCTGCCAGTCTCGCGGCCCCACCGATGGCTTCAAACTCGCCGTTGGCAATCAAGCGTTCACGAAGGAGTAGCGGATCAATCTTTTTACCGCCACCGTGCATCTCCATGATGTGCTTGAACAGAATCTGGTGGGCTTCATCGTAGAAGTCGACAGGCCGCAAGATGTTGACGATCTCGTCACAGGTGTCGGGCATTAACATGACACTGCCCAGTACACCAACCTCGGCCTCTAAATTGAAAGGAGGCTGACGTGAAAGCGGATCTGCAACCGGCTTGTCTCGCTTAACGAACTTTCGACGATTCGTGTTGCTCTTGTAGTTTCGGTTTTTGTCAAAATCGTTTGCCATTCCGTTTTCCTTGAGGCCATCCGGTGGTGCGGAAGTTAATCTTACGGCGAGGAAGTTGGCTGGCAACCGGCATCGACACAATCACTTCATTTTGAATTGAGGTTAGAAAGTCACCGCAAATTGGAGGCAATTCATTAGCCCAAAAAAATGGGCCTGACCAATCGATTGATCAGCCAAGCCCAGAATTATGTTGGAAAGTTGTCGACAATCGCCGACCTTGAACGCGGGAAGTGTAACTTCAGGCTGGAAGCCCAAAACACCTCTTACGTCGCATCGGCGTCGACGGTCGGAACGACCCAGACCTTCAGCTCTGTCTCGATTTCCTGATGAAGGTGAACTTTAACCGTGTAAAGTCCGAGTTCTTTCAAGACACCCTCGAGACGAATCTGGTCGGCGGTTAGCGAAATCTCGTTCTGCTTGAGAGCAGCAACGATTTCAGCCGCACCCACACTTCCATACAGGTGACCTTCTTCGTTGGCGTTAGCCTCGATCGTGATGCTTTGCTTAGCAATGTGCTTGGCGAGATCCTTGAGGTCTTTCAAGCGTGCCTGCTCAATTTCTTGGAGCTTGGCCTTGTGCTTGTCGACCATTCGCTTGTGGTGATCGCTGGCAATGGTGGCCAAACCTTGAGGTAGCAAGTAGTTATTGGCAAAACCAGATTTGACTTCGACGACTTCACCCTGTTTTCCAAGGTGGTCAACCGACTGAATCAAAAGCAACTCAATCCCGCCGCTCTTCCCTCGTGGAAGTCGCGTTAGTTGAGACTTGTTGCGTTTATGCTTTTTCATTTTTGCAGGCATCGAAAACTCTCTTTTTCGTTGTCGTAAAAGCCAATTCGAATCGTGTTGGCCTTAATCAATCTATCAGTATGTTTGAATTCGGAATGTTAAAACGGAACTTCATCTTCGGGCGGAGCCGATTGAGCTGAAGCCGTTTGAGGTTGTGACTGTTGCGTGTTGGTGTGCGGACCGGAACGTTGTGGACTTGCTCCGCCACCACCTCCACCGCTTTTGCTGCCGAGCATTTGCATTTTCTCGCCAACGATTTTAATTTTGCTTCTTTTTTGTCCGTCTTGTTCCCATCGGTCAAGCTTCAATCGGCCCTCAATCAAAACGGAAGACCCTTTGGAGAGGTACTCGCCAGCGACTTCGGCTGTTCGTCCCCAAAGTGTGATGTCGAAG
>CAYMFZ010000496.1:0-4710 GCA_964389585.1 uncultured Pirellulaceae bacterium
ACGTTGGCTCGCAGTGAACCATGCCGCTGAGATAAGTCCAATTCATCAACGCGAAAGTCAGCGTCATTGGAATTAGCTTCCAAGTCCACTCAACGCGTCGGACCATCGTGAACAAGATCACGGAAGCAAACAGGGCTCGCCAGAATGCGAGTAGGATCCCTCGCGATTCAATTGGCCAGTCGACAAAGATCGGAGCCTTGGCAAAAAAGCCACTTGTGCTCCACAGGATCGCAGCTGCAATGATCAAGAGTCGGCCGCGCCAAACCGAGTTCCTCGAATGGCCTTCGAATTTGGTTTCCGCTTTCACCATTGCATTGAGCCGTCAGTAAGATCAGCGTCACAGAAACCGGTGAACGCAATTGCTTCAATCAGCGCAGCACCAAACGCAGTCTAAATCTCATGAATAAAAAGAAAGCAGCGTAGGTCACGCTGCACTGACTCGACTACTTCTTGCGATGTCGAATCTTGGCTCGCATACGTCGTTTCTTGCGGCCTACTTTACGACGACCCTTACCGGTCTTTTTGGTTCCCACTCGGAATAACCCCTAATTTGGTGGTGAATGTTCTGTACATCAAGACATCATCGTACTGGTACATTAGGCAATTCGCAAGGCGAAATTCACAACCTATAAACTCACTTTCTCCCGCGCAAATGCATGGATGACGCAATCAATGCATATTTGGTGACCCAATAATTTGAATAGCCAGTAAACATTTGCTAGACCTGAATGAGTTGAGAATCACCGAATCCTAATTCAGGTAAGCAATGTCTCAAAAC
Source organism: uncultured Pirellulaceae bacterium (assembly GCA_964389585.1). Classification (GTDB taxonomy): domain Bacteria; phylum Planctomycetota; class Planctomycetia; order Pirellulales; family Pirellulaceae; genus Mariniblastus. The sequence goes on from CAYMFZ010000496.1 coordinate 779, forward strand.
ATGGTTTCGATTTCACGCCGTTTTCTGTCTACCGTTCTCATTGCGATTTGCACACTTGCCCTGGGACTCGCGTTTCCCTGCAACGACGCAATCGCACAAGGGAATCCCTTCAATAGCTCGCAGCCCGATTATCCGAATTGGCGTCCGTTTGAGAAATTCAAATGGAACGAAGATCAGCCTGTCGTCATGGTGAACCGTCAGTGGTACGGCTTGGTTTCGATCGATGGCGTTACGGTCGAGCAACTTTTTGAAAAATGCAAAGCCGAGAATTGGAATGCAAAGAAACGAATCGAAGAGGATCTGGTTCAGCTTTTGCGTTTGATGGATCACAACATCGATGATGGTGTGCCAGTGGAACTACTCGCCAAGAGCGGCAAAGTCATCAAGTTAGAAGACTATGTAAAGAAGGATTTGAAAAGAAAGGTCGTCTCCCGCAATCCTTTTTCATCTGACACTTCCGACTATCCCAAGTGGAGTCCGTTTCAGGGAGTTCGCTGGAAGGAAGGTCGCCCTTGTGTTTTGGTCGAAAAGCAATGGTACGAATTGGTTTCAATTCATGGAGTCACTGTTGAGGCTATCAAGAAAAAGTGCAGTGATGAAAACTGGAACTATCAAAAGCGGTTTACAGAAGACTTGGTTCAAATTCTTCGTTTGATGGAAGTTGAAATCGACAAGCTGGCGAATCTTAAACTGAAAGACTCAAAAGGAACCATCATCGAGTTGCGTGATGTAGTGATGACCCCCGAAAATCTGAGAGCGATTGCTAGAAATGTGGAAGCCAGATCATTTTCTGTTGCTGAAATGCAAGTTGACTTGGAGAGTTTTCAAAAATCATTGAACGAGCAATTCGCCTATCTCAATGCCAACGGTGTAGATTTAAACGCGGCGATTGCCAGAGTTCAAGATAAATTGAATTCTCAATTTTCAAGCGGCGATGAAGTTGGCGAAGATTGGCTTGCGGGTGAGCTGCAAAAGATCATCGCCCTCTACATCGACGGTCATGCTGGTGTTAGCGGTCGCCGAAGCGCGTTCGAGTCCGGGCACTTGCCGTTCATGATCGACTATGCGGACGGCCAGTTCGCGGCTCTCAAGCCCGATCGGTCCGCTTTTCTAGACTCGGAGTTTCCGTTTATCGAATCGATCGACGGAATTGAACTTTCGAAATGGCTGAAGGAAACAGAAGTCTATATTGCGAAAGGCTCGCCGCAGTACCGCCGAAAATATGCCCTGAGAACCTTGGCCTACATTCAGCAGATTCGAAAAAAGATGGGACAAGAACTAGCTGGCGTTCTGAAGGTCGGATTAAAGAACAAGGTTGGAGAAACGAAGTCAATTGAAATGCCAATTGGGGATCGCCGAATCGAATCGCGCAATTGGCCTCGCTTGCTGGAACCACAAGTTCTTTCGTCGAACATCGGATATTTGCCAATCAAGTCCATGGATGACCAAGCCGTTGAACTGATTAAGAATTGGCTGCCTAAATTCAAACAGACGGACGGCTTGATAGTAGACGTTCGCGGTAACGGTGGTGGGACTCGATTGGCGTTGATTGAACTCGCTGGCTATTTGATGACGGCAGAGGATACACCAAGGATTGGAAACGTGGCGAAGTATCGACTGTTCGAGGAATTCAAACAGGATCATTTGAGTGGTCGACGTTATGTCTATCGCAAAACCAATCCAAAGTTTGACAAGCGAGACAGAAAAGTGATCCAGGATTTCATGAAGACTTTTCAGCCCGAATGGACGCCTGCACAAGGTCAATTTAGCGAGTGGCACTTTATGGTTTTCTCCAAGCAAGACGACGACTCTCGTTTCGACTACGAGCAGCCAGTTGTGATCTTGATGGATGAAGGATGCTTTAGCGCGACCGACATTTTCTTGGGTGCGTTCAAAAATTGGCCCAACGTGACGTTGATGGGGCAGCCGAGTGGTGGTGGCAGCGCACGAACGCAAACTTTTCGATTGCCGAATTCAGGGATCTCGGTGCGCTGCGCTTCAATGGCTTCGTTTCAGCCAAGTGGCAAGTTGTACGATAGGAATGGAATCCAGCCTGACGTGTTGGTGTCTCGTCCGCCTGAGTACTTTCTTGCTCAAGGTGAGGATGTGATTTTGAAGCAAGCAATTTCGTTCTTGAAAGAGCGAAAACGAGAATAGAGCCAGTTGATCGTTTCTGATTCGATTAAATTGAATTCGGTTAAATTGAATTCGGTTAAATTGAATTCGGTTAAATCTATTTTGACATTCGCTTTTCAGGCTGAGCATTGGCTTTCAAAACAACAGCCAATCGTTTTCTAACTTTTGCAGTCTCCGCCGTGTCGGCACTTGCGATGATCGGGTTCTTTTCAAGGATGTCGTTTTGGATGTCGAAAAGATTGCCAGTCTTGTAAAGCTTCCACCGTCGGTCACGCGCGGAAACGTGAAGCCGGAATCGGTCTTTGTCCCAACCTGGACGCGGATCGTAGAAGCAATAAATTGACTCGCGAGTTGGTCCCGATGAATCGTCGCCAACTAGTTTCGGATAGAAGCTGATTCCATCAAGCCCATGGTTTTTTTCAAGTGGCTTTTTTGCAGCATCAAGCAGCGTTGGAATAAAGTCTGTTGAATCCGCCAAAGCCTCAGAAACGCCAACTCGAACCGTTCCAGGCTGGCTGACAATCAATGGCACATGCGTTCCGCCATCGGTTGGCATCGCTTTGCCACCGGCGACAGGACCGTTCTTGGTTTGAGAAGTAATCTCAAGATGCGTTCCATTGTCGCTGTAGAAAATGATCAGCGTGTTTTCGCGGAGACCGAGGTCGTCGATCTTCTTGACGATTTTGCCCACGCACTTGTCCATGTACTCAGTCATGTCTTTAAAGTGTTTTGTATCCGGCACGAGACGATTGGCAACGTCATCCCAAGTTTCACTGTCAGGCGTGACCGTCATTGGCCAATGCGGTAACGCCATGGCGTAGTAGACGAAAAATGGATTCTCTTTTTCGCGTTCGATAAACGAATTGATGTTGTCGACCCACATGTCCGGGCCGTATTTTCCGGGCGCATGTTTTAGCTCGCCGTCTTGAAGCCATGTAGGGTCGGCATAGCGAGAGCCTTTGTCTTCGGTGTGAAGCGAATGAAAAAGCGCATACTGGTCAAATCCGGCATCCTTAGGATGCATGCCAAGCCCGCGACGTGTTTCGGAGCCTGGATAATCAGGCGGGTCGTAGCTTTGCAATTGCCATTTTCCAGCGATACAAGTTTTGTAACCAGCTTCTTTCATGAAGTGGCCAATCGTTTTGGCTTTGGGATCCAAAATCCCAAAGCAGATCCAGTTGCGGTCGTTGTGAAGGCCCGTCATCAGTTGCAATCGCGTGTTGGTGCAAAGCGGCTGCGAGTGTGCGTGCTTGAAGCGAAGCCCTTCCGACGCGAGCTGGTCAATGTTCGGCGTTTTGTAGCTCGTGCCGCCATAACACCCAATGCCTTCGATCCCAATATCGTCGGCCATGATCAAGACGATATTCGGTGGACGCTCATCGGCGGAAATGTCGCGGTGAATCGTGAGCATTGCGAGAGCGACCAGCAAGCAAAGCGAGACTTTGCGGGTGAAACACGTTTTGTTGAAGTGAATGTTGAAGCAGGACATGTTGAACAAAGACATGGTTCTCTCTTGTCAAAATGAATCTTAGACGGAACTTTGTTTAATAACGCTAGTGGTTTGTTAGTCGTAAAGTTTAGGGTGTTGAAAATCAGCCGCCACGCGTTAGCGTCCGGTTTTACACGAATGAATCGGGTGCTAACGCACTGCGGCTGACCCTAGATCTGCAACAAAACACTAGAGCCCAGAAACGAGTAGCTTGCTAATCACGTTTGCGCCACATGTTTGCCCTTCTCGTCGAGCTCACCGCTTCGCAAGAAAAAGCTCAACACGATTCCTGCAATCACCCATCCAC
>CAYMFZ010000497.1:0-3102 GCA_964389585.1 uncultured Pirellulaceae bacterium
CTTCGCTTCGCATCGGGGGCTGGCGCTATTTCACGGAGTGAAATGCCACAATCTTTCTCACTCAGCCATGCTTCGTGCTTTTCGTGAGCATGCTTGCAATCTTACTTGCCTGTGTGTGAGCATGCTTACGCGAGCGTAAACATGGCACCCGTCGGTAGACATGGCACCCGTCGGTAGACATGGCACCCGTCGGTTCAGCGTGACGAACCACTTACGCTTCGGCTCACTATCCATCAGCTTCCGAGTTGGGGATTGCTTCTAAGCCAGATACTACCTGTCGCTCGCCAACGCCAACTCTATCTCGCTCAAAACAACTTCATCCGTTTCAACGTTCATCCGTTCCTTCAATTTTGAATTGGTCAGTTCAGATTCATGCCGTCCCAGCGCCCACGCCGCCGCGCCGCGAATTAGGGGCTCCTTGTCTACTAAGCCGAGCAATAATGCCGCCACGTTGGATTCGTCCGGTCGATTTCCTAATGCGATCGCGGCGTTTCGCAGAATGCCTCTTCGTTTAGGTCGCCATAGTGGAGTCTTTCGAAACCGTTTTCGAAATTCGTCATCGTCGAGGGAAAACAATTCTCGCAGCTCAATTGGATTATGTGCGTCAAGCGGCTGAAAGGATTCTTCCTCGCTGCGTTTTGGCTTGCGATTCCAAGGGCAAACGTCTTGGCAAACATCGCATCCCAGAATCCAGTCGTCCATTTTCGGGCGAAGCTCAATTGGAATTGGCGAGCGATGTTCGATCGTCAGATAGCTTATGCATTTCGTCGCATCCAAAACGTTTGGCCCGACGAAGGCATCGGTTGGACAGGCGTCAAGGCAAGCCGTACAGGTTCCGCAATGGTCGGATTCTACGGGAGTGTCATATTCAAGTTGTGTATCCAAAAGCAGTGCCGCGAGAAAAAACCAACTGCCTTCGTGTTTGTTGATCAGCAAAGTGTTTTTGGCTTTCCAACCAATCCCCGCTAATTGTGCGAACTCTCGTTCAAGCAACGGAGCCGTGTCAACGACACCGCGGACGGTCAACGAATCATCGGCCTGTTGAGCGAATCTCTTCAGCTCTTTAAGTCGCTTATGAATAACGTCGTGATAGTCTGCATTGCCCCAAGCGTACCGAGCGATCTTTCCGGACCCCGCATTTCCGGTACTACGTGCAGTCGTTTGATACTTCATCCCTAGCATCAGCAGGCTTTCAACTCCAGGTAAAACCGATTTTGGATGCGAGTAAGCCGACTTGCGTTCTTCGAGATAGTGCATTTCTCCCGCGTAACCGTCGTCCAGCCATTTTGAAAAGTTGGAAAAACCTGCTGGCGAAACTGCAGGACAGGCACCAACGAGCTGAAACCCGAGACGAATGGCTTCTGATTTTAAGGATTGTGTCAGTTCTGACGGCTTCATGGTCCAGCGTTCGCTTAAAAATTTCGCCAAGTCATTTGACTTTGTGGCTTGTATCAAAACTTGGTCTGTTTAGTGTGGAATGAGAGCGAATATTTCGTCCGCTCAAATGACCCATTCAAACCAACTCAATCGTTCTGGGTTTTGTTTTGATCCACAGAAAGGTTTTATCATGAAACGTCTACTCGCTCTTGCCGTTGCGATTGCAGCGGTTTCTATGTTCGCTGAAACAAACGCTAACGCACAAGGATTCGGATCCGGTTACCAATTTGGTGCCGGCATCAACTCAGTTCACTGTGGTGGATTCGCACGCGGTTTCCAACGCGAGCAACCACCTTATTTTGCAAAATTCCCGCCAGTTTACTACAGCGGCATCGTGAAGCGTCCTTATGGGATCAGCCCTTACGCCGCACCTGCTGGAATTGCACCAGTGGAAATGAGCCATGCACCCGCTGAAGCAGTGACCATCAAGAACCCGTTCTTCGACAAGGCTGCTCCTGTGAAGTCCCCGGCCAAGCCCAAGTCAGAATCTGGAAATAAAGTTACCGTTGTGACCAATCCCTACATGTCGACGGTCGCGACAAAGTAACTAAGTTCAGCCGAGACCATGTTGACTCCCTGATAGGAGCCAACGATTTCAGTCTTGTCCGATAAGGGGCAACAAGACTGAGAAGCGCCGCTTCATGCGGCGTTTTTTTATGCGCTCAACCTAACCAGCAGTTTTAACAGAGAAAACAGGCGTTGGCATTTCGATGAAGGCGTTCAAGAGTCCCCGCCGATTGTCCAAAACCGAAGTCTGTGGAACAATGAGAGTTCATTGAAAGTGAACCAACCTTTAAAGAGTTTTAGAATGAGCCGAAAAGCAGAAGTTGATGCCGCCGTTGCCGATTTGGATTTCGCAAACAAGTCTTATCAAATCCAGTTGGAGACTTCCGCTGGCGACATTCATCTGGATTTGCTTCCCGATGTCGCTCCAGGCCATTGTAAGAACATGATCGGCCTTGCTCGAATCGGCTATTACGATGGCTTGGTTTTTCACCGCGTCATTTCCGGATTCATGATTCAAGGCGGCTGCCCCGACGGAAACGGAATGGGTGGACCGGGATACAACGTCAATCAAGAATTCAACGACACGCCACATGTTGCTGGTGTGCTTTCGATGGCACGTTCTGGAGATCCAAATTCGGCCGGCTCGCAGTTCTTTGTTTGCTTGGGTGCACACACGCATCTTGACGGCAGCTATACAGCTTTTGGACGCGCCACAGAGGCAACGATGCCAGTCGTCGAAGCCATTGGTGCGACCCCAGTGAATCCTGGCGATCGCCCTAAGGATGATGTGACAATCAAGAAGGCGACAGTCGTTGAGATCTAATTGGCTTTGGCGGAACGGCAGATAAGTGGGTAACACCTGCCGGGTGTTACCTGGCCTGCCCGAAGTTTTTACAAATTGAATGAACCAACATTTTTAACGACTGCAATCCATTCGATTTGATGGTTCGCATTCGTGAGCGACGTGTCGGAACCAAGAACCTATCCCAAAACTTGTGAGCCGTTAGCCCTAGCCTCGGGCCAGTTGAGCGAGTGGTTTGTTTTGCTGGCTGTTCTGGCCCAAGGCTAGCGCCTTCGGCTCACTGTTGATCGAATATCTTGGTTTTGGGATAAGCTCTAAAACTCTGACAAACTCCCATTGATTCCAAACTTGTTATG
>CAYMFZ010000497.1:3112-4709 GCA_964389585.1 uncultured Pirellulaceae bacterium
AATTTCACCAGAAGCTCAAGCAATCATTAGCGCTTCCGATGCCGGTCATTACGCGACGACGATCGCTTTGGTGGAGCAATTTCTGGTAGAGAATCCAACTAGCCAACGAGCTTGGATTGATATGGGCCAGGCTTTGGCTCAGTTGTCGCGATACGAGAAAGCTGAAAGTGCTTTTAAGAAAGTCATCGAGCTTGCGGGCGAAGCGGACAGCGGTGCGATCTTTGGTGAAATCGGAAATCTTTATCGTGCCAAGGCGGATTTCGAAACTGCCAAGACTTGGTATCAAAAGCAGATTGACGCCGATCCCGACGACGCGACTGGATTGCTTTATTTGGGTAACCTCTTGATGCGGCAGGGAGAGCTTGAAGAATCGAAAGCTGCTTTTGAATCGGCCTTGAAATGCAAGCTTGTCTGTTTTGAGGAAACACATTTCGCACTGGGGCTGGTTCATCGTTGTCTTGGTGAGTTCGCCGAAGCAAAAACCCAGTTTCAACGAGCCATTGACTATGACGACAAGTTTCTCGCAGCCAAGGCGGCGCTCAAGGATGTTTCGACCATGCTAAACATGCAGCATTGAATTTCTTTCTCTTGGCCTGCCCAATGGTTATAATCTACGGCGTAGATTGGCTTGGACAGGTTTTACATAGGCAGATCGTTGAGCAGTCAACCTGACGAAATTCGGCCTTCCCGCGACCGGTTAAGTGACAGGACATTTAATTGGGTCTTAATGGAAATTGTGGGTCCGCTTCTGATCATGCTAATGGTTGGGGCGCTCGTCTTCTTTCTGATCGAAGTCTTCTATCGCGGCCCTCACGCCCTTCGACTCGGATGGGTTCTCGGCTTGTTTACTGCCGCATCTGTCTTAGTAAGCCGGATCTCAATTGCTGAAGGACTTGAACGAGCTGCGATCTTCGGATTTGCCCTCGCGGCAGCAACACTGTTCGTAACGGTTTCTCTCGTCGATTTTGAATATGGTGGTTTGTTTTTTCTAGAGCCAATCGTCGTTGGACTGTTAATCGCGGTCGTCATGTGGTCCTCAAACCGGCTGACCTGGGACTGCACGGTCATCGACTCAAGTCGGGATGTCTCGTCTATTGGGTTGGCCGAACTGGTACGACGAAAGCTCTTCAAACGAAGCCTTCAAAGTAAACCGTCCTCCGAATCGGACGAAGACGTCGAACGTGGCGGACTTCATCGTGCCTTATTCATGTTTTTCGCCAACTCGAAAAATAAAAACACACCTGGGTTATGGGTTTTCTATTTCGCAATCGCGGCGTTTCCAATTTTCGGTTTTGGACAATGGTTTGCACGAGCCAGTGATGACTGGGGTTATCGGTGGATTTTTCTGCTGTTTGCGATTTACCTTGGGGCAGCGCTTGGCCTGTTGATGCTGACGAGCCTGATGGGCCTTGAACGCTATCTTCGCAAACGAGGAGCGACCATGCCCGCCAGTGTTTCGAGGGCTTGGATGGTGGTGGGAACTGTTTTCGCGCTGGGCGTGATGCTTCTTATGTTGCTGCTGCCAAGCCCGAGCCTATCTAACGGTCTCCAAGATGCTCTCGGATTTTTAACCACCAACAGTAAATCCACTTCGAAA
>CAYMFZ010000498.1:0-4686 GCA_964389585.1 uncultured Pirellulaceae bacterium
AAATAGAACTAAAGTGAAAGCCACTAAGACTCCCACCATCGTTGTTTCCGTTTTAAAGAAGGCAACGATCGTCACGACTGTAACGACAAACCAAAACCCCATTTCAAACGGGGCTCGGCGACGAATTTTTTCCAGCCAAGTCGTTTTTGCTTGATGGGCGATGGAACTGGCTTCCGCCGCCGCGCCAAATATCTTCTTCTCAAGCATCGTGCCCATCAGTAGGCAAACAAAAGGAAAAGCGGGCAAGATGTACGTGGGAAGTTTCGATTCGGAGATTGAAAAGAACCCAATGATCCAAACTGCTGAGAGAAACAAAAAGCCGTGCTCGCGCGTTCTTAGAAGTCGATTCTCGGGTTTGCGAGACGTTAAGAACTTCGTCAATGAAGGAATCAAGTACGAAGCCGGAAACATAAAGATAAAGATCCCAACAAAGTAATACCAAACCGGCTCTCGATGGTTGAACGCTGCGGAAAAGCGAACAACATGATGCTTCCAAAAAAAGTAGGTCAGAAACTCTGGGTGAACCAAAATGGTTGCAAGGTACCAAGGGCCGGCAATCAAGAGCGCGGGTAAAGCAAACCAAAGCAAACGTGTTCGCGTTCGCGCAGGTTGAGTAGCGTCAAATGTGGTTTCACCTTTTCGATCCATCTCGCGATTATTTCGTGCCAGCCAATAGGTCATAAGCAGTGGAGGAGCACAAAGAACGACAATCACGGGACCCTTGATCAAGACTCCCAGTCCACAAGCAACTCCAGCGATCGCAGCGTATTTCTTACTAAAGCCACCAGAGCCGTTGGGGCGGTTTCGGCTCGCCAAAAAACCAAACAACAACATTGCGGTAACGGTTGTTGTCAGCGAAGCATCCATCGTGACGTAACGACCTGAGCAGATGAACCCTGAGGTCAAAAGTAAAAGGAAACCCCCTAGCCAGGCTGCGCGAAACCCAACGAGTCGTTGCCCGATCAAAACAGTGATCATCAGAGTAAGGAGTGCTGCAATCGCGATTGGCAGTCGCGTTGCGAATTGGCTAACGCCGAAAATTTTGTAACTTGTCGCGATGGCCCAGATTTGTAATGGCGGTTTGTCCCAATAGTTTTCTTCTGCCAGCGTCAGCGACATCCATTGTCCCGAATTCACCGCGTTCAGCGCAAGTTGAGCATTGCGGGCTTCGTCTGGTTCGAACAGTGGGAAATTCAAACTCTTAAATAGAACAAACGCGGCAACCAAAAGCAGGATTGAAACGGCGGCAAATTTCGAACGAGACTTGAATCGTTTGACCGGTTGTTCGGAATGAACTCGCGGAAACATGATTTGATTCCACCAAAACTTTAACGTGGATTCAATCTCGCGCCGAATGGAATTTGTGGAAATCACTTCCAATTTTGTTTCAACAAATTCATTTTCAATTTTGGTTTCGGAAACTTGAATTCGATTCAATCGAGCTGTGGCGATAAGCCGAGCGATTGAAAACTTGAAACCGCGGGTGCCGTCAGCGACTTGATTTTGTTCCGAAAGAACAACTTGGTCCCAAGCTGATGTGTTGGGCTCTGCTTCGCTTTCCTGTTCGAGTCGATGTCGATTTAGAAGCGTCATTCCTGCGTGATACTCAGATCTTCCGGATCGGAATATCAACCTAATTAGAACTTCGTAAATCCAAAGTAGAATTTGTTTGAATAGAGTAAGTCGCGTTCGTTGGACGCATGCCATTCTGCGAAAGCAAGTTTGGATTGGAAACTGTTCGGAGCGCTTGCCCATCATGTTCCAAAGTCCAGCGTCGAAAGTTTCTGCGGTATCAATAACCCCAATGATTGGATGCTTAGCGGACTTGATTGCTGCCGCGACACTGTTGAAGCGTTTTGGGACTGGCCGGTAAGTGATTCTTTCCGATGTCGAACCAGTTTCAGATTGGTCAACAAGCAGGATTTCGCTTCGCCATTGAAGGCTGGCCAATTCTTCTACTGCGTTCCAGATTTGTTGGTCGGTCTTACCTTTTTCCACGGGAAGAATGATCGTTGCACTGGGAAAGCTTGGCATTGAGAATTGAACCGATCGAGTCCGCTTGTGGAGGTAAAGTAACTTGCGGAGACTAGCTAAATGTCGGTTTAAGGGTCAATCGCAACCTTCAATCCAATGAGACAGTTGGGGGATTTTTCAAATTCATCCGAGTGAACCGCCCAAATGCCCAAGTTTCCCTTTTGAATTATTGAGTTTAATATCAAAAGCTTTTCGCGCAGTATCGCTCCCTTAGACATTTGGGTTGAAGCCGATTACGCTTCAAATTCCGATGAATTTCGCTTTCAAAGCTCAGGATTCGATCGTTAACGGTAAATTGGGGTATAATAGAGGTGAATGCAAGCTAAATGTACTGTGAAGCACGGTTGACTTGCACTATCATAAGGAAATCATCGGGTGACGGATTGTGCCATTTCCTGGACTTCGGTCCTTCCTTATACGATCATCCTACCGAACTCATTTTCTAACCCTGGAGGAATCTGAATGTCCTTAAGTCATTCACGCAAAACACGTCGCGGATTCACACTCGTAGAATTGCTCGTGGTCATTGCCATTATTGGTATTCTTGTCGGAATGCTTTTGCCTGCGGTTCAAGCCGTTCGCGAAGCCGCTCGTCGTGCCACTTGTTTGAACAACGTTCGCCAAGTCGTTTTGGCTTGCCACAACTATCAAAGTTCAAACTTGAAGTTTCCAGCCGCATCCAATTCCGCTGCAACGCCAGCTCATTCAAGTTGGACAGTTGCAATCTTGAGTTTTTTGGATCAGCAGAATCTTGCTGATGAAATGAAATCAGGTCTGTTCTTGTCCGGCGCATCCCAAAGACCAATGCCGATGTTGCTGTGTGCATCTTCTACACAGGAAGATGAACGTGCGACTGATGCGGATAACCAAAACACATCTCATTACTCAGCTTGTTTGGGATCGCTAGGAACATCTGCAGACTTCAACTATGACAACGGTCCTTCTAGGATCAACTTTTGGACAACATCTGGTGGTCAAGGTGCAGTTGCTCTGAACGGCATGTTCAGTCCTCAAAGACCACAAAATCCTGCGAATCCTTTGAAGCGTTGGGATTTCCGAGGAAAATACGGAAAGAACTTTGAAGATTGTCGAGATGGTTCTTCAAACACAATTGCCTTTATGGAAAACTCTCGAAGCCAAACAGACAATTGGAATCCGCTTCGGAAAGGTTGGGCTTGGGGTGTGACGTCCAATGGATCCAACAATGTTGATCAAGTCAACAATGCGAATTCGATTGTTGGTGGAATGGTATCATCGGGAATGGCTGCCGACGAGGTTCCTACTCCAATCAATGCAAATCTAACGAATCCTCTTTGGAATCAAATTCCTTCGAGCAGCAACCATAACGGTGGTGTTCAGGTTGCGATGGTTGATGGATCGGCTAAGTTCGTTAACGAAAATGTTGAGCTTTCTGCTCTCATGGCGGCGGGCAGTATCAAAGAAGGTGCTGATAGCGTCCTTGAGTAATCGACTTGTAATCCAAAACTAAGAACAGCCGGTCAGCAACGATCGGCTGTTTTTTTGCGCGCTTCGTTCACCTGAGAATTCATTCAATGACTTTAACGACGATTGAATTTGTTCCGCCCAAACGACCTTTTCCCGAACAAGTCACTGAGTTCTTGGCTTACGTTGAGCCGTTGGTAGAAAAACATCGAACGAAAGTTCCGGCCGGATTTCGAGGATTTGTGGCCAGCGACTACCACGCTTTTTACTTGGCCATCACACATTTGGCTGACCTGAGTCTCGCTTGTGGAAACGCGTTTTGCGAATGGGGCAGCGGGTTGGGTGTTTCGACTTGCTTGGCAAGCATGTCAGGCTTTCACGCCAATGGAATTGAGATTGATGAAGCACTTGTACAAGCCGCCGAAGAGATTGCCGAGGTGTTCGAATTGGATGTCGATTACGCGCTGGGTAGCTTTTTGCCGGAGGGGGCGGACGATCTTATTGACGAAGCCTTTGGAGAAAACGATGGTTCTATCTCGATGGTGACCCAACCGGATATTGCTTACGATCAACTTGGCCGAGGCCTCGAAGAGTTCGATGTGATCTTTTGTTTTCCTTGGCCAACAGACGAAGAGTTGACAGCCAGGATTTTTGACAGATTCGCATCATCCGGCGCGATTCTTCTCACGTACGATGAGACAGAGGGATACTCGATAAGGCGAAAAGATTGAGACCAGCCGCGACCGACTCTCGTAAGTTCGCCCCTCTCCCTGTTATTTTTCCAGCTCTTGTTGATCTTCGATGTCTTCAAACATCTCCTCTATCGATGACGAGTCGAAGTCTTCAGGGTCATTTGCCATTCCAGTAGGGACTTCTTCTGGATTGAAGAATGGGCCCACGACCGCGTCATCATCGGTATGCAACGTGTCGTCGGGACCGGCCGTTCGAATGCTAAAGGATTCGCCATCGGTTTCATAAATCAACTGATTGCCAGTGAAATCTCTTTTGCCTTTTAATATCTCATCTCCTTCGGTTTGCGTGGGCAAGCGGTCGAGTTCGACCCACTTGTCGCGAACAACGCCGGCCTCTTCGTAAAGCTCCAGCGTCACCGGAATCTGTTGGAGAAAACTGCCCGCGTTCTTTCCGACTTGGTAAGTGCTGAAAACGAGAAAGCCGACCAAAGCGATTTCGATGATTCCTACGACTCCA
>CAYMFZ010000499.1:0-4666 GCA_964389585.1 uncultured Pirellulaceae bacterium
GCTGTTCCGCGTTCCAATAGGTTGCATGGCACGCAAGAATCCTCGCCGAAACATCTCGCGCATCGAGACGACCAACAAAGACGGAAAGACCTACGGTGGTTGGGAAGTGCGTATGCAGCGGCAAGGGATTCGTTTCGAGAAGTTCTTTTCTGACCTCGTTCATGGTGGCAAACGGGCAGCCTTGCAAGCCGCCAAAGAACATCGGGACGATCTTGAATCGTACTACCCCAAGTCAACCGTCAAGCAACTTGCCAAACAGACCTCGGTTCGGAATCGGTCCGGCGTTGTGGGGGTTAGGCTTCATAAGCAAAAAGATCGTCGCGGCGATTTTGAATATCAATATTGGTATTGGGTTGCCCAGTGGACGGACGGAAACGGTCGACGGAAGACAAGGTCGTTTAGCATTCACCAGCATGGTGACGACGAAGCGTACGAGATGGCGGTCGAAGCCAGAACGAATGGCGTTTCCAAAGCCAAGCGTTAATCTGAGTTCCTGCAATGTCGTGGATCGCTCCGCCGATCCAACGCATTTTTCGGCACTCTATCATGCTCTCCAACAAGGTTCACGAATGCTTGGAGTGAATCTTCTACCAAGAGATTGCAACCGGCGTTTCAATTTTGATGCCAAGCATGTCGCTTAGGCTGATTCCCACGATTTCGATTTCGACAAAACCGCTCTCGCCTTCACTGGCGACCATCGTTGAATCAGGCTGACCATGCGAAGCTGGAAAGATACCAAGCGTTTCGTGACCACCGAACTTAATTTTGACAGAATCGTCACCGCGAGGAACTTGCGTAAGTTTTTCGATCGAGATGTCAGTAACGAGTTGCCCTGACTCACCAATCTTTTCAACTTTTCCATCAATCTTATTCGGCAACTTTTCGGCTCCACGGGTGGCAATCGGGTCAGCGAGATTTTAACGCTCGGCCAATCAGTTGAAAACTAACCATTGAGTGGAAACTTGCCGATTTCACTCGCGGGCTTGACCAACTCTCCCACGGTTTAGGGGCGGTTGATTGGCTCATTCGATTTCGAAACCGGTAATCGCTTCGAAGCAAGATAGCTCCATACCAGCGGATTGACTTGCTGTGAGTTCCAGCCATGACCTGCATTTTTCAAGCTGTGAAATGTGACCGGGTGCCCCGCTTGCTCAAATGAATCATGCGCCGTACGAACTGCAGTTGGAGTCACCTGTCGATCTTGTTCGCCACTGATAAACAGCATTGGGCATTTGTTGCGAGTTTCCAACGGCGATTGATCCAACGGTTTGGGAAGCCAGCCGCAATTGCAAATCGCCGCCGCGAAACGTTCACTACACTTAGCTATGAGTGCGTTCGCCATGGCGCCTCCCTGCGATACGCCGACCAAATAAATGCGATTGGGATCGGCATTGTGTTTTGATTCCATTAGATCACAAACGGATTCCAAGAATCGGATGTCAGGTTGAAGTATGTCCGGGTTTTCCGTCGGAATGTAGGGTGGCCAATTGAGTTGGCGACCTTGGAGGTACACCAATAGAAAACCATTCTCATGCGCTACATCATCGAGCGAAGTGTAATTTGCCATTTCATCGGTTGTATCCAATGCTCCATGCAGCGCGATCACAACGGGAATCTTGTTCGATGGCGATGTCGAAAGTCCGTGGGGAACGGCCAAACGATACTTCCTCTGTTCGCCATCGACATCAATGGTTTTTTGAGAAACGGAAATTTTTGAAGGGCGCCCGACAAACGAATAGATAAACCCACCGACAAACAAGATCCCAATCAGGAAATAGAAAAATCGAATTCCAAATCGTTTGTTCGGCCTCGACTCTGTCGTGACGGTAGCATCAATGGATTCTTGAGATTGGGATGGCGGCATTGGCTCAACTCACCAGTTAAATCACTGGGCCGGCTGAAATTTTCAGCCTTTGAATTGGCTCATGATACGCCAATTGACTTTAGGATTTTGTCTTTGACCACTCCTGGATTCGCGTTGGGGTTAAGCTTTCGAGCTTTCCCAATCAGCATGCCAACTGCCTTTAAATTGCCCGACTTAATTTGTTCCACGGCGTCGGGGTTTTCTTCGATCAGTTGTTGGCAAAGTGTATCCAGCTCGCCTTCGTCGACTGGCTTGATGCCAAGTTTTTCGATCGCGGCTTCGGCAGATAGATTCGACGAAACCATCTCGTCCAAGACCTCCTTGGCGCGGGTTTGGTCAAGTTCCTTTTGAACAACCCGCTTAAGCAAGTCCGCCAACTCAGCGGATGAAATCGGATAGTCACCAATTTCATCTCCCGACTCATTGAGGTGACGCAGAACTTCTTGACCAATCCAGTTGCTGGCAATCCGGCTATCGCCACAGCCATTGGTGACGTCGAGAAAATAATCAACCACTTCCCTACCCTGCGTGACAATCACTTCGGCATCATACGGTTTGAGCTTGTGATCGGTCGTCAGGTGTTCACGCCACTGCGCGGGCAGGCGATCAATCTGATTGGCGATAGCTTTGATTTCCTGTTCAGTCGTTGTGACTGCGATCAGGTCGGGGTCAGGGAAGTATCGATAGTCGGCCGACTCTTCCTTTTCACGTTGAATGGTGGTGACTTGTTGGGTGTCGTTCCAGCCCCGAGTCTGTTTTGGCGCGTCGTCAATCGACTTGCCATTAGACTGCCAAAGTTCAAATTGTCGTTTGGCTTCATAAGTCAACGATCGCTCGGCTGCGCGGAAACTGTTCAGGTTCTTGATCTCAACAATCGGCGTCGCGATTGTCTGGCCTTCAAACTCAATGTGCAGGTTAATGTTACCGTCACAACGAAGACTTCCTTGCTGCATGTTGCAATCGGAAACCTTGACGTAGTTGAGGATCAGTTTTAGCTCCGTCAAAAAAGCCTTAGCCTCTGCGGGCGATCGCATGTCTGGCTTCGTGACGATCTCGAGCAGCGGAGTTCCTGTTCGATTCAAGTCGATTTTCGAACTGCCACCTTTCTTCGATTCATCATGAATGCTCTTGCCTGCGTCTTCCTCGAGGTGAGCGCGTTCAAGTCGCACGCGCCGCGGCTCGAACGCGCCTTTGGCATCGGCAATGTCGAGATAGCCCTCCCCACAAATCGGCTTGTCAAATTGACTAATTTGATAGCCTTTGGGGAGATCTGGATAAAAGTAGTTCTTGCGATCCCATTTCGTGTATCGCGCGATTTCGCAATTGAGCGCGATGCCAGTTTTAATCGCAAGCGAAAGGGCTCGTTCGTTGATTACCGGCAGAGAACCCGGCATCCCGGTACAAACGGCACAAGTCTGCGTGTTCGGTGGTGCTCCAAACTCGGTTGAGCAACCGCAAAATAGTTTCGATTGCGTGTCGAGTTGAACGTGAACCTCAAGCCCGATGATGTTCGTGGCTTGGTCGAACGAAACGTTGGTTCTTGAGTTTTCGCTGCTCATGCTTGCGGCCTCCGCTGATGCCAGTCGGTTGCCTGCTGAAATTGGTGGGCAGTTTTCAGCAGCGTGGCTTCTTCAAACGAGCGAGCCTGCAACTGCAAACCGATTGGAAGTCCCGAACCGGAAAGTCCACACGGAATTGAGATTGCCGGAACACCTGCGAGATTGGCGGAAACGGTGTAGATGTCGGCAAGGTACATCGCCAAAGGATCTTGCGAATGTTGACCGATCTCAAAAGCGGGCGTTGGCGTGGTTGGGCCAAGAATTAAGTCGACTGATTCGAAAGCGAGATCATAGTCTTGTTTGATCAAACGCCGGACTTTGGAAGCCTTGAGGTAATAGGCATCGTAATATCCAGAACTTAAAGCGTGAGTGCCCAGCATGATCCGCTTTTTGACTTCTTCGCCAAATCCTTCCGCTCGAGTTTCACAATACATCTGCTCTAGGTCTTCAGCCGCAGCGCGATGTGTGTACCGAACTCCATCGTACCGAGAGAGGTTGCTGGAGGCTTCGCATGGGGCAACGACATAGTAGGTTGCGATGGCGAATTTTGTATTAGGAAGTCGGACATGTTTGATCTCTGCGCCCAACGCCTCGAAGACTTTTGTCGACTCCCGAACGGCAGATTCGACTTCAGAATCCAGTCCCGCCTCGAAATGCTCTTGGCAAACGCCAATTCGAATTCCAGCCAACGGCTTTGATCCGACTGTGTCGGCTATTGAATTCAAGAAGTCTGGCAACTCGTTTTTGGCGGAAGTCGAATCCCGTGAATCATGTCCCGCGATCACCGACATGATCAGCGCGGCGTCTTCGACCGTTGAAGTCATCGGGCCAATTTGATCGAGACTGCTCGCGAACGCGATGAGGCCATAACGACTGACGCGTCCGTAAGTCGGCTTCAAGCCAGTGATTCCACAGAACGCTGCAGGTTGGCGAATTGAACCGCCGGTATCTGAACCAATGGCGACGGGAGCCAAGCCGCCTGCGACACAAGCCGCTGATCCTCCGCTTGATCCGCCGGGAACATGTTGCTCGTTCCAGGGATTCTTGGCGACGCCGAAAAATGAATTCTCTGTTGAGCTGCCCATCGCAAACTCGTCCATGTTCGTCTTGCCAATCACAATCGCATCGGCATCGTTCAATCGAGAAACGATCGTAGCATCGTACGGAGGAACGAAGTCTTCAAGCATCTTGGATCCGGCAGTGGTTCGCAGACCCGCCGTACAGATTCCGTCCTTGATGGCGA
>CAYMFZ010000500.1:0-4661 GCA_964389585.1 uncultured Pirellulaceae bacterium
ATTCATTCGCGTGGGCGACTTTGGACAACGGAAAAAAAGAAGATGATTGGTTCTTTGAACCTGCAATGAAAGCCGCAGGAGAGAAAGCACTAAATAAATGGAAAACCCAGCCAATCGGCGGCGAAATCCGACCCGAGATTTGGGGCTGCGTTTTTGACGACAAGAGCTGCGCACCCGAGGGGCAAGAATTCGAAACCTGCGTTAAACGATTGCACGTCAGTTGGCTGCTTGATAGTGGAATGTTCTCACTTGCCGATCCACCTCCGTCCAAGCAACGAATCGACAATGCAACGCATCAAGTTTCGAAAATGGGATACGAAATGTTTGTCTCAAGTTCGAAACTGAGCTTTGACGGCAACAAATGTACGATCGAAGTCAACGTGGAAAACAAAGGCGTCGCACCATTCTATTACGACTGGCCAATCAAGATTGCAACTCAGTCGGACAATGACGTGTCTGATTCTACTTTTGATACCGATTGGAAATTGACCAAAGTTCTTCCGGGAGAACCGCAAACTTGGAAATGCGAAATCAAGCTTGCACAAAACAGACTGAAAAAGATCTCCATTTACGTTCCCAACCCAATGAAAGGTGGAAAACCACTACGTTTTGCAAATGAATCGCAGCAAGCGGACGGCTACCTCATTTTGAATTGATCTGCTGTCGCCTTGTCAGTAATCGGTCTTGAATCGAAGGCTCGACTTGAATGATAATCGCAGCCTCATTTGGAACTTTCAATGGATTGGAAAACATGAAAAAGCTTCTCGTAATCGCAGGTGTTTTGACGACCACACTCCTTGCTGGCGCTTTAATATCGTCGACGCTGGTTATGCGAGGCGGTCCGTCGAAAACGAAGGTCGCCACGAATCCACTTACGGTTGCCCGAGCAAACAAGAATGTTAAAACCTTGAGGCAATCGAACGCGATCAAACCAACGTTTGCCAGCCAACCCCAGCCGCCTGCTGGGCTCCAACCGCCCCAACCCCTTGTTCGCTCGCAACCGCTACGAACCACGGTGACACAAGCGAACTTCGTTCAAGGCCATCAACCGACGATTCAAAAATCTCAATTCAATCCAACTCCAACACCCGCTCGGAAGAATGGAGGCTTTGCGACCTCTGTTCGTCAACCGAACCAAACGTCTCAAAACCGCAAGGCAAACTCGCAACCGCCCGCTGGATCATTTTCAACTCCAACTCCGAGCAACTCTCTCGGTCAACCAGGGAACTCACCGTTTCAAACTCAACCAACCCGTAAACCCATTAAATCAAATCCGACTTCCGGAAATCAATTTGGAAGAACGCAATTAAAATCCAACGGGTTTAAGCCGCCGGTTCAATCCAAATTGCGTGCCGCACCAACGCACGCATTCGCACCCCAAAATCGCGTTGCCTCGAAAGCGTCAATGTGGCCAACCAATGCGAAGAACGTAAAGAACCTGGTTAGAACCGAGTACTCATTACCCCAAGGTGCAGCGGATTCGATTGTTGACTTCTTCGCCGCTGATAACAACAAAGAGATTGAGACAAGAATCACGAAGCCAGAAAAGTCTGACGGCGTGTTCGTTCAACTTGTCGTGACCACAGACGAAAAAACTCAACGAGCAATCGCTTCGTTCCTTGATGCGGTCTATTCTGCCAAACGCATCGAATCGCTTAAGCAGGCCAACAAGCCAAACCGGAGCGAAGAAGCGGAAAATCATGCTTTTCCGGACCCAAATGACAAAGTTAATTTCCGTGAATCTCAACTGAGCGACCAAAAAAACTCCTTCTCTGACACTTTGAAATCAAGGGAACTTGAACGAGAAGTCAAGATTCAAAAACAGAATCCTGATACGCCGAAAAAATCTGAGAATTCCAAAAACCTGGGCGATCTGCTTGACGAACCGAGCGCCGTCGCTGAAACCATCAAAGAGATTCGCGCGCTTATCGGACCAACTAGAAACAAGAGACAAACTCCAAGTTCAAAGAAAAGAACGACGCGTCAAGAGTATTAACTCGACTCGCACAAGTTGATTTCTCACTGGCCAAGCTTTTGCCAAGGCACCGATCCACCACGCTGTACATGCGCTCGTAGTGCCTTAGCCAACTCCTGATATTTGGCTTTGTTTTTTCCTCGAAGATCATTCGCTTCCATTGGATCGTCTGCAAGGTTGAACAGTTGCTGTGGTTCAAATGGGCCGTTCTGTAGCAATTTCCAGTCGCCTCGAATTATGGCGTTGGCGATCAAGCCACCGTAGCGTGTGCCGCCTTCACGTCGATGAAAAAAGAGATCTCTTTGCTCTAGCGAAGTCGAATCCTTGATCAACAATGGCGTAAAATTAACCCCATCGATCGCGTGATCCAAAGAAGCATCAACGATCGAACAGACAGTCGGAAAAATATCCATCGTCGCGATCCGTTCACTGGATTCTGTACCAGCCGCAATCTTGCCTGGCCACACAACGCATGTTGGCACGCGGATTCCGCCTTCGTACATGCTTCCTTTCCCATCTCGCAATTCACCGTTGTTGGCACCAACATTGAGCTGACCACCATTGTCGGATGTAAAGATTATCACAGTGTTTTTGTCCAAGCCCGATTCGCGCAGCGTTTGCATGACACGTCCGATTCCATCGTCCATATGTTCGATCAATGCGACGAGTGAAGCACGTTTCTTCGAGATTTCGGGCTCTCGTTTGTTGATCTGTTCAAGCCAATCCTTCGGCGGTTGAATCGGAGTATGTGGAGCGTTGTAGGTTAGACATAGAAAGAAAGGCTTGTCGTTCTCCTCGCGGCTTTTGATGTAATCACACGACCATTGCGAAAACAAATCCGTCGCGTGACCTTCGATTTCAATGACTTTTTCATTTAGGTGCATGTACTCAATTCCATGCCGTTGATGCGTGTAGTAATCGTCCATCATATCGGCGAGAAAACCATGAAAGTGATCAAAGCCACGTTCATTTGGTCGGTTCGGCGATTCCAAACCAAGATGCCATTTGCCGACCAACGCACTTTCGTAGCCGGCTTGCTCAAGAACTTTAGGCAACAACGTAGAATTGGGATCTAGGAAGCCCCAGTTATTCTCGGCATAAGTTCGAATCACACCTGGCACGCCGACAAGCTCAGGATACTTGCCAGTCAGAAGTGAAGCACGCGAGGGCGAGCAAACCGGACAATTCGCGTAGGCGAAATTGAACTTCATCCCCGCCGCAACCAGTGCATCAATGTTTGGCGACTTTAGATCCGTTGCGCCATAGCTACTCAGATCGCCATGTCCCAAGTCATCCGCCATGATGATGATCACATTCGGCTTTTTTTCGTCTCTTGAGTAATCAGTTTCGATCGCCCCGTCTGCGACACCGAAGAGAACCAAGGCAAAAAGAAAACTTGCGAGGCGAACACCCTGAATGATTTCTGTAGATATCACGACTGCTTCCGATAGAATTTGGTACTGACGACCAGCGTCATCTTCCGTTAACCAATGTAGCGTTTTCTCATGGCCTTGCTTGGCTGGACCAAAATGAAAGTTCTTGTAACTGGAGCGACCGGCTTCATTGGATCTGCTCTTTGCCAACGATTGGCATCGCTTGGCCACGATGTCAACGCGTTTTATCGAGACGATTCACGCTTACCAATCATTGATCATCCGGCAATTCATCCAGTCAAGGGCGACATCACGAATCGTGATGAACTACAAGCTGCGACACAAAATTGCGATGGTGTTTTTCATCTTGCCGCAATCGCGAAGCCATGGGCAAGTGAAAAAAGCGTTTTCGAAGTGGTAAATGTAGAGGGCACCAGAAATGTCTTGGCATCAGCATTAAACGCCAGTGTGAGGCGGGTCGTGTTTACCTCAACGGCGAGTGTTTTTGGACCAGCAACTGCCGACTCACCAATTTCAGAAGAATGCTCACCGGATGCTTTGGTTGACACCGACTACGAACGATCCAAGCAAGCTTGCGAGTCCGTGGTGCGAAAGTTTCGCAACCAAGGCTTGGACATCGTTGCTCTCTATCCATCTCGAGTTTATGGCCCCGGTGTTTTGAGCCAAAGCAATGCACTAACAACGATCATTAAGAAATTCGAGCAGGGTCGCTGGCGTATCATTCCCGGCGATGGCACCTCGGTAGGAAATTACGTTTTCATCGACGATGTTATTGATGCTCACCTATCTGCGTTGATCAAAAGCGATCCCAACGAGTCTTATTTGGTCGGTGGTGAGAATTTGAGTTTCAATCAAATTGTCGATGTTCTCAAACAAGCGACTGGCAACAAGCGAAGGATGTTCAAAATTCCGGCTTGGTTTTTGATTGCCTTTGCCAACCTTCAACTAGTGAAAGCGAAACTTACAGGCCTGCCACCAACCATCACTCCGGCATTTGCAAAAAAGTACCTGAAAGATTGGTATCTCGACAGTACAAAAATTGTAGAAAAGCTTGCTGTTTCGCCGGTGGGTTTTAATGAAGGCGTTCAACAAACTCTACACTGGCTCCGTAAGCAACGCCCTGAATCGACTTCCGCCGATTCAAATGCCGTCATTAAACCAGACTAAGAACCTTCCCCAAAAGTGGTGAGCCGTTGGCGCTAGCCCAATGGCACTTACTTTACCGCTTCTATAACACTTTTAGTCTTGAGCTATCACCGAAGACGCGCTCTCGATTTGGAAAATCGAGCGAC
>CAYMFZ010000501.1:0-3004 GCA_964389585.1 uncultured Pirellulaceae bacterium
TCTTACTCTTACTCTTACTCTTACTCTTACTCTTACTCTTACTCTTAAAACAACCCTCGCTTCGCATAGGGGCTTGGCGCTATTTCACGGAGTGAAATGCCACAATGCCACAATGCCACAATGACTCACTTTCATCTATGGTCCGGTGCGTTTGGGTTCGGTGACGCGGCAGGACTCGAATTTCAATTCGAAACCGTGACAAAAAAAATGGCTCACCAGTTACCCAGCGAGCCATTTTAATTGATATCTAGCCTTCAAAACAGCGTTCAATTTGGACGCAGAATGATCTGGTGACTAGCGGCGATCTCGTCCGCCACCACCTCCGCCGCTTCGGCCACCACCGCCGCCGCCTCCGCTTCGGCCTCCACCGCTACGACCACCGCCTCCACTTCGACCACGACCTCCGCCGCCGCTGCGTCCTCGGCCACCACCTCCGCCGCCGCTGCGACCTCGGTCACCGCCACGATCTGATGAACCTTCGCCGCGTGGAGGACGGTCTTCGCCGTCGCCACCGCTGCTCCCACCCGATCCGGCTGGTGCGTCGGCAGTTGCCATTGCGAATTCGTCTTCAAGTCCCAACTCTTCCAAAGCCTGACGCCGGCTGAGCTTTACGCGATCATTGTTGTCGACGTCGATGACGAGAACTTTCATTTCGTCGCCGACATGACAAATGTCATCGACCTTGTCGATGTAACCACTAGATAGTTCGCTGATGTGGCAAAGCCCGTCACGCCCAGGAAGAATCTCGACGAACGCACCAAAGTCTTTGACGCTACTAACGGTACCGTCGTAAATCTTGCCGACCTGAACGGTTGCTGTGCAGGCTTCGACTTTCTTCAATGCGGCTTCCGCCAATGGGCCATCAGTACCGGCAACTGTCACACGACCGTCTTCGGAAACTTCGATTACGGTTTGAGTCGTTTCCTGAATCGCACGGATGTTCTTTCCGCCCGGACCGATCAACATTCCAATTTTCTCAGGATCAATCTGAGTGACCAACAATCGTGGCGCGTGCTCTGAAAGATCTTCTTGAGGGCGTGGAATGGTTTTCAGCATCGTTCGCAAGATCTCGATACGTGCTTCGCGAGACTGAGTCATCGCAGCTTTCAAAATCTCGCTACTGATACCACGGATCTTGAGGTCAAGCTGAATACCTGTGATGCCGTTTTGCGTTCCAGCGACTTTGAAGTCCATGTCGCCGAAGTGATCTTCGCTGCCAAGAATATCCGTCAGCAATTCATACTTATCGCCCTCTTTGACCATGCCAACTGAAATTCCAGCAACAGGGTTCTTGATTGTGACACCCGCAGCCATCAAGCCAAGAGTTGTGCCGCAAACAGTCGCCATCGAAGACGAGCCGTTCGACTCAAGAATGTCAGAGACGACGCGAATCGTGTAAGGGAAATCGTCTTGGTCGGGAAGCACAGGCTTGATACTTCGCTCGGCCAAAGCTCCGTGTCCGATTTCTCGGCGGCCAGGACCTCGAATTGGACGACATTCGCCAACGCTAAAGCTCGGAAAGTTGTAATCGAGCATGAACTTTTTCGAGTACTCATCAAGCAACCCGTCTACTCGCTGCTCATCGCGACCAGTTCCCAGCGTGATCGTAATCATCGCCTGCGTTTCACCACGTTGGAAAATCGCTGAACCATGAACACGTGGAATTACGTTTGTGTGACATTCGATTGGACGAAGTGTTTTTCCGTCGCGGCCATCTGAACGCACGCCTGAAAGAATTGAATCACGAATGACCTTTTCTTCAAGGTACCCATTTCGAATGCGTTGTCCGCGTCTGGATCAGGAATCATTTCAGCTATGATCCGAGCCTTGACTTCGTTCTTCGCGGCACCACGATCGTGCTTGCCGGCGATCAAAATTGCCGACTTGTAATCGTCGTAGTATTTAGTGACGAGCTTTTCCAAAATCCCATCTGGCTCAGGGGCTTTGAAGTCATCTTTCTCAGGTTTGACTTTGTCGAACAACTCGCGTTGCAAGTCGATGACTTGCTTACAAACGTCGTGGCCAAATTCAACTGCGGCAAGCATGTCAGCTTCGGGAACTTCGCGGGCGAAGCCTTCAATCATGGTGACGGCTGAGTCCGTTGCCGAAATGATGATGTCCATGTCGCTTTCTTCAAGCTGATCATGGGTTGGGAAAGCTACAAATTCACCTTCAACACGAGCAATTCGAGTCGATGCGACGGGATCTGCGAACGGCATTGGCGAGATAAAACAAGCCGTTGAAGTTCCGTTCATCGCCAACACGTCACCATCAGTTTGCTTGTCACTGGACAAGACAAAGTTCTGACATTGAACTTCGTTTTTGAAACCTTCGGCGAACATTGGTCGGATCGGACGGTCAATCAATCGAGCCGTCAACGTTTCTTTGGTCGTAGGTCGGCCTTCTCGCTTGATGAAGCCTCCTGGGAATTTACCAGCGGCACAAGTTCGCTCACGGTAATCACACATCAATGGGAAAAAGTCAATTCCTGGACGCGGCGTACCTGTTGCGGCCGTCGAAAGCACAACCGTATCGTTGTACTGAATCAAAACCGCAGCGGCAGCTTGCTTGGCGAGGTAACCCGTTTCAATTGAAAGGACGCTGTCACCGATCTTCTTTTCTACTTTTACTTTCACAATTCATTCCTACAAAAAATTCATCATCTACATGCATAAGGTGAAATGCCGTTCGCCAAACGCGAATTACTGGCATCGAGCCAAAACAACATTGATTGCTTTAGCCAAATCAGACGGTCAGTAAAGTGACAGTCTTAAAAGATAAATAGCGAGTTAAGAAACAAGCAACGGTGCACTGACGGCAAAGGGTGCCGCTCGTGATCCGAGAACTATGTCTATAAGAATCAAGTCTTCTCAACAGAGCCGCAAAGCGCCTATCCCAAGGTCAAGGTTATTCGGTTAACAGTGAGCAGTGAGCAGTGAGCAGAAGGCGCTAGCCTCGGGCTAGGATAACCAGCAAAACAAACCACTCGTTCGACTGGCCCAAG
>CAYMFZ010000501.1:3104-4646 GCA_964389585.1 uncultured Pirellulaceae bacterium
CTAGCCTCGGGCTAGGATAACCAGCAAAACAAACCACTCGTTCGACTGGCCCAAGGCTACCGCCAACGGCTCACAAGTTTTGGAATAGCCACTAACCCACAATGGAAAGCCCATCAATTAGCAACTCTTAAAGCACCCATCCGCGGTGCGTCTCGCCATTCAAACGAAATCGTCTGTCAGCAAGAACAGATCAAAAAGAAAAAGGCGTGGCACTCAAAGAGCCACGCCAATGAAAATTACTTTCGAATATTCAGTCGTTCGATAATATCGAGATACCGATCCGCGTCATGTTTACGGACGTAATCGAGCAACCGACGACGGCGAGAAACCATGCCAAGCAAACCACGTCGCGTGGAGTAATCTTTTTTGTTTGAACGCATGTGCTCAGTCAGATTGTTAATTCGCTTTGTCAAGATGGCGATTTGAACATCGGGCGAACCCGTGTCGTCACCAGACTTTTGGAATTCCTTAACCAACTCAGCTTTGTTCTCTTTCGTAATGGCCATAACCGTTTGATCCAGTGCCGCGGGCAATAGGAAACTGCTGCTTCCGCCTCGCGTTCGATCCACTCCTTCAAATTTCCAACAATTTCAATTTTCTGTCTGCACGAATGTTCAGCAACTGAATTTCGACACAGATTCCCCAGTCCACCTGGGTTCCAGCTTGTATTTTCAATCTGGAAAGTTTACCGAAAATCGGTTTCTTTGCAATAAGAGAAGCGGTCTATTATCCGGTGAAAACTTGGATTTCAGCGGGATTGAGCTGGTCGAACCAACTACTATTTTTGGCCAGAGGCTTGCACCAAGAACCTTCGTCAAATGGCACGACAAAGACCATTCTCAAACCCAATTCTGCTGGATTTTCTAAGGATTGACCGGTTTTTGAGATAAAGGTGAATCAGTCAACCAAACCCACCAAAATTGGTTGGAATTATCTGGGATCCGCCTTTGATACGCTGTGTTTGTCAGACGAAGAGAATACGATTATAAGTATTAGCCGTTTGAGGAAGTTCCTTCACACATTGTTCATTCTCAAACGTCGATACAACTTCGATCCCACCTTGGGATCGTTTGGGCAGATTCCGCCGCCCAAATATATTGTCACTTTCAAGGAGATTCTTCGAAATGCGTTTACTACTTACGTTGATGGCGACGGCAATTCTTGCTGTTTCCCTCGGCTGCGATAATGCGGCTGAGACAAAGACACCAGATTCAACTGCGACTGGTGGTGGTGCTGCTTCAACTGAAGCACCGGATACTGGCGAAAAGACTGATGGCGCTTCTGCCACAGCAAACACAGAGGGAACACAACAGGTATCACTTAAGCTTCCAGGCATGACCTGAGGTGGCTGTGCGTCTTCCGTGAAGAAGGCCTTGGCGACTGTAGATGGCATCACTGATGTTAACTGCGATACAAGTGACAGATCTTGTTCGTTCAGCGCACCTGCTGACCTCGACGTTGAAGCAACTTTGAATAAGTTGGTTGAAGGCGGAGCAAGCAAGATGAAAGATTGGTCGAAGGCGGAATAATTCGACCTCTGAT
>CAYMFZ010000502.1:0-4645 GCA_964389585.1 uncultured Pirellulaceae bacterium
ATTCGAATTGAGCGACAGCGAGATGTTGATCCTTGAAGGAAATGCTCAGCTAGTCTATTCAGACAAAAAGAACACGCTTCATGCTGAGCGAATCGAATGGAATAGTAGTTCAGGCGAAGTCAGAACGACTGGGGTAGGTTCGGTGAACGTGTCTCGATAGCGAAGTGATACCAGCCTCGTCTTGAGGTTGGTTTTGATAGTAGAACCGTTGTTGTCAACTGTTCGTGAGTTTGCCCTGTTGAGCGTGTAGGTCTGCAGCTACTTTTGAGCTTCGAATCGATTCCGCCTCTTGCCAAGTTTAAGATTCGAACTATTTAATTCAAGCCAAGATTTACGTCGTATTCGAAAGTTCGTTATACTTTGGGACGGTTGTATTGCAGATTCAATCGGAAGGACGATGTCTGCGATTCGAATCAAACTCGATCTATTCACATTCTCAACGACAAGGTGTAACCATGAACAAGGCTTGGTTAGTAGTTTTAGCATTGTTGATCGCGGCGACGGGCTGCGACCAAGGGAAGGAAGCGAAAACTGCGCTCAAGAGCGCGAAGGCTGACGCGAAAAAGGCGGCTGATTCTGCGAAGCACGCCACGAAAGAGATGGCGAAGAATGCCACCGACAAAGTCGACGCAGCCACTGAGAAAACGGAAACCTCGGCCAAGCTCGTGGCAAAGAATGTCTTGGACGAAGCGATCGCAACTGCGAAGACGGAAGACAAGGCGTTGTTTGTTCACTTCACCGCCGATTGGTGAGGTTGGTGTCATAAACTCGAGAAGTTTCTCGACACGAACAAAGATCTGTTTGCTGACGATTTCAATTTTGTCGCGATCGCCACAGACAAAATGGAAGGCGGAGACGAAGTAATGCAAGAGCTTCAAAAAGATCGCGCGGGCGGTATGCCTTGGATGACGATTCTCGATGGCGATGGAAAAGAATTGGTGACATCCAACGATCCTGACGGCAAGAACATTGGCTGTCCGGGATTGCCGCACGAAGTTGAGCACTTCGTCAATATGATCAAGCAGTCGTCTGACATTGACGACGAAAAACTGAAAGCAATTGATGCCGCGATAAAGAAATATGCGGCGACGTTGTAAGTGATTCGGATGATGACGCCTGCCTCGGGCGTTCAACGGTTTAGTAATCTCGAAACGTATCTGGAATTGGGCGTGAGTCTCTGCTGAGGTGGAAACGCGTCGAAAAGGGTACAGGCACCAAAGGCGAACCGCGCTGAAGAAAGTTTGGTTTTTCGGTTGGAGCCAGTCCCCTTTTCGACTTTCGGGTTGGACCAGTTTACGGCTTTCGCGAGGTGATTTCCCACATCACGCCACGTGTCTGGCTGGGTTCGATAAAAGCTGCCGATCCTCCGTTGGGTGCAGCGTGCGGTTCATTCTTTTTGGCATTCAAGCCATGGTCGGGTAATTCCGCCATGGCTTTTTCTATGGGCTCTTCGGTGCCCCAGCAAAGATGATGCAGCCCTTCACCTCGTTCATCCAAAAACTTCGCGATCGGATGATCGTCGCTTAACGGTTCAACCAATTGCAACTCAACGTTGCCCATGTCGAGATGGGTAAGTCGAACGCCTGGTCCCTCCAAGGCAGTGCTGTGCAAAACCGGTAACTGCAACTTGTCGCGGTAAAAACTGAGCGCGTCTTCTGTATTGCGAACTGCAATCGCGATATGATCTAGCTTCTTGAACATTCAATTGCTGCCATGAATTTGGTCGAAAGGCGATATCGAACTCGATGAAGAACACGAACTTTGAAATTGCAGTGCTTCCCGGCGATGGAATTGGACCTGAAGTAACTGCGGAGGCGGTTCGAATCGTGAAAGCCGTCGCCACGCAACTTGATGGTATCAGTTTCACTTTCACTGAACAATCAGTTGGTGCTGGCGAGTATTTAAAGAACGGAGACCCACTCCCTGAGATCGCTTTTGAAATTTGTCAACGTGCGGACGCTGTGTTGCTTGGTGCAATGGGAATGCCATCCGTGCGATGGCCTGATGGTCGTGAGATGACGCCACAAATTGATTTGCGAGAACGACTCGATCTTTATAACGGACTGCGACCGATCTATTTGTTTGCGGCAGAGGATTCACCGCTGAAGAAACATACTGCTGGCGAAATTGATTTCATGTTGGTTCGCGAAAATACGGAGGGGTTGTTCGCGGCGAGGACTGCGGAGCAAGAGCAAACGCGAGAAGAAGCTCGAGATATTATGCTGATTACGCGAAAGGGTTCAGAGCGAATTTTTCGTGCTGCGTTTTCGCAAGCAATGAGTCGACGCAAGAAAGTCACTTTGGTCGATAAAGCGAATGTGCTTCCTTCGATGGTTTTGTTCCGCGAAATCTTTTTTGAAATTGCGGCTGAGTTCCCAGAAGTCGAAACCGAAGTCGTCTACGTTGACGCGGCAGCTTTGTTTCTCGTTCAGCGGCCCGAAACATTCGATGTGATTGTTACTGAGAACATGTTTGGCGATATCCTTTCCGATCTTGCCGCGGGGCTTGTCGGTGGAATGGGAATGGCACCGTCGGGAGATATTGGCGAAAGTTGCGCTGTTTTTCAACCGTCTCACGGCACGGCACCCGACATTGCAGGACAAGGAAAAGCCAATCCGATCGCGACGACTTTGTCCGCAGCAATGATGTTGGAATGGCTGGATCATCCCGAGGCCAAGCGAGGCGGTGCGATGATAAAGGCGGCCGTCAGAGCAACGCTGGTTGATGGATCAAAGCGGACGGGAGATATGGGGGGAAGTTTGAGTACGAAAGAAATGGGCGACGCGATTTTGGCCAACGTTTGAGTTTTCGAATGTGGAATGCGAAATGTGAAATCTGAAATCTGAAATCTGAAATCTGAATGTGGTTGGAACCCGAGCGTTAATTCAACACATCGATACCAGGAAAAATGGACTTTGACTTGTGAAATTGATTGACCTGACTTTGACGCTAGATCCCACGATGCCCGGAGTCGATTGGGAGCCGGCTCGGACGCTTGAAAAAGACGGCTGGAACGCTCGGACTTTGCATTTGTACTCGCATTGCGGGACGCACATGGACGCGCCACTTCATTTTGGGTGTGGCGACCAAGCAACAATCGACCAAACGCCACTTGAAACATGCTTGACGACCGCCCACGTTGTTCGGCTGCCCGAAACCAAACCTTCAGACTTGATTGAAGTTTCGATGCTTGGCGGAATCGCTGAAGTTTTTGAGCCTGGCCAGTCGTTGCTGCTCAATACCGGTTGGAGTTCGTTCGTTTCCAACCAAGATCTTTATCGCAATCAGCTTCCTCGCGTGTCGGAAGAACTTGCACAGTGGTGTGTCGATTCGAAGGTTGCCATTTTGGGTGTCGAGCCACCGTCGGTCGCCAATGTCTTGGATATAAAAGAGGTAACGCGGATTCACGAGATTCTGCTTGGCGGTGGCGTTACGATTGTCGAAGGGTTAACCAATCTTGAGTCGTTACCAGACAAGCCATTTTTGTTTGGTGCGATGCCACTGAAGATTCTTGGGGGCGATGGTGCACCCTGTCGCGCATTCGCGTCTGAGAAATTGCTCGGTTGATATGCTCGCAGAGCGACATCCGATTGTAGAACAGTTGTCCTCAACTGTTCCGCGAGCAAGAGTAAGAGTAAGAGTAAGAGTAAGAGTAAGAGTAAGAGTAAGAGCAAGAGCAAAAGTAAAAAAATTGGCAGCTTGAAAGGAAATTGAATGGGAAATGAGTTGCTTAGATCTTTGCCGCTTGAGTGGCCGGCACCGTTGGCGAAATCCATTCGCGAATCGTTAATCGCAAGCAAAAAAACGATCGTCGTTCTCGATGACGATCCAACCGGGACGCAAACTGTCCATGACGTCGAAGTGCTGACCGTCTACGATGCCCAGCGTTTGGAATCGGTTTTGCGTGAGGCGCCGGCCGTCATCTTCTTGCTGACCAACTCGCGTTCAATGACCTGCGATGAAACAAGAGCGTTTCATGAACGACTAGTTGGTGATCTGAAAACTGCATCGCTCAACTCGAATCGCGAGATTGAGATCATCAGCCGAAGCGACTCGACTTTGCGTGGTCACTATCCGATCGAAACCGATGTAATCGTAGATTGTTGGCCCGAACAAACGGACTTGGTTTTACTAATGCCGTTTTTTCTTGAGGGCGGGCGATTGACTATCAATGGACAACATTATGTCCAAGAGAACGATCGACTCGTTCCCGCACATGAGACACCGTTTGCGAATGATGCGGTTTTTGGATTCAAACATTCTTACATGCCAAAATACGTCGAAGAAAAAACGCGCGGCAAGGTGACGGCGAAAGAGGTGATCGAAATTCCAGTCGAGGAAATTCGAAAGGGGCCAGATTTGGTTTGCCAGATTCTTGACAGCGCTCCAAATGGTTCCGTTTGTGTTGCAGATGGCGTTGTGGACTCTGACGCACAGTTTGTCGCGACGGCAGTTTGGCAGTCAAAAAGAAAAATTCTCGCTCGAGTTGCGGCCTCTTATGTTCGAGCGCGGGCCGGACTGGAAAAGCGACCTTTGCTTTCCTCAAAAGATCTACTTGGAGACGAGGCCAGCCAAGCCGATGGTGGACTCATAATCGTTGGCTCTCATGTGCCTAAGTCAACGGCTCAGTTGTCTTATTTGCTTG
>CAYMFZ010000503.1:0-4644 GCA_964389585.1 uncultured Pirellulaceae bacterium
GTCGTCGTAAAGTAGGCCGCAAGAAACGACGTATGCGAGCCAAGATTCGACATCGTAAGAAGTAGTCGAACTAACGCAGTGCCTTCGTCTGCCGATCACTGCTTTCTTTTTTTCCAAGTGAACTGTCTGCGTTGTGTGCTGCGCCGTTAGCAGTAAAGGCATCAATGCGGCTTGGAACGCTCGTCAAGCGTCTCAACCTCAGCCATTTACGGTCATTTGGCAACTAGAGGACATTTCAAAACCTAAAATCGTGCGATCATCGTAGTGGGATTCGCCAGAATTCCCTTTGTTTTGAAAGCGAGCTGGGACTTCTGGCGAAGTCCACTACAGGTTTTGAAATACCCTCTAATCAGATGTTGAAATCGGCGAGTTCATGCTTGACTTGCTCGGCGGAAAAAGGCACCGCGAAACCTTTGCTTGCAATTCAGTTTCTCTTGGCTCGGCCAACCCGATAAATCGGGTTACTACAAACGGTGTGGACGAAAATGGTTCAAGCTGATTCCGTTCTCGAAAACGAATCGGAAAACTCGGTTTGGCGTGGGCGGCTGTTGATCATTGCTGCCGCGATCCTGTGGAGCACCAGTGGCTTTTTCGCCAAGGCCCCGATCTTCATCGATTGGCCCGTTGAGTCGCGAGGGATTTTGCTGGCTTTCTGGCGAGCGCTATTCGCTTCCGTGATTTTGATCACGATGGTTCGGCGAATTGAATGGACTTGGAAGCTGATTCCAATGACGCTCACATTCGCTTTGATGAACTGGACCTACCTCAGCGGCATGGTTCATTGCGAACCAACGCTTGCGATTTGGCTCCAGTACACGGCTCCGGCTTGGGTGTTTCTCATTAGTTGGGTTTGCTTTCGCGATCATCCAAATTGGCGCGATTGGTTGTTGCTGATTTTTGCGGCGACCGGAGTCTTGGTAATTCTTAAAGCGGAATTGTTTGGCGCATCTCCAATTGGTGTTCGGTACGGACTGGGTTCAGGCCTATTTTTCGCTGGAGTCGTTGTGCAACTTCGCTGGCTCAAAGGTTACGATGCGGCTTGGATTGTGTTCTTGAATCACTTCGTGACCGCCGTGTTGTTCTTACCTTTTCTATTCAAGTCAGGCGTTTACCCGACGGGCAGTCAATGGATTTATTTGGCTGGCTTTGGCATGCTCCAACTAGGAATTCCGTATTTGCTGTTCGCGTTGGCACTGAAGTCGGTCTCCAGCCACGAAGCCTCCGGCCTCACGCTGTTGGAGCCGTTGCTCGTTCCCGTCTGGGTTTTTCTGGCCTGGCGAAACGCACCCGATTACCAATTTCCCGCAACCACAACCGTCATCGGCGGCGGGCTTATTCTGGCGGGGCTGGCAATTCGATACTTGAGTGTGAGAAAGGCAAGCCACATTCGATCGTAGCTTTCTTGAAAGAAAAGCAAACCGATTGCGACTAACTAAACAGCCGACCAAGCGAAATCTTCAGGTCGCAGCTTTGACAGATCGTCAATTCCAAAGTTCTATTGTCGTGAGTTACCGCTTGATATCGCTTGTCTTGACCAAGTCTTTCACAAGCGACTGTTCTCGCATCTGGGTCTACGATCAGGTACCAAGAAACAGAATGCTCTTCGAAAAGTGCACGTTTGAATCCAAGATCCCGATCACGGGTTCTATCCGATAGAACTTCGACAACAAGATCTGGTGTCTGTTCGATATGTTTGGCTGGAGGAGGGCCGCAGACAACTGAAAGATCGGGACGAAGCACCGTGTCATCGGTTGCGATCCAGTCAATCTCAACTAAAAGACTCGCATTACATTCAGATTCATTTATCGCATTATTGATTGCAGTCGCCATTTGGCCCTGAGCGCTACCGTGCCCTCCAAACGCACTTGGCGTCATTGCAACTGCGACTCCCTTCCACAGCTCCCAGTTGCCTTCCCAAGCCTGATAGTCTGCGATGGTGAACCGCGGAATCTCATTGGATTGAGTACTCATATTGGATCGCCTTATTGATCTTATGCCAGATTACAGAACCTATTCTCGCCTACTGACTACCTAAGTCAACGAAGTGAAAACCGAAACAACTTGATTCACTAGCGAGTTAAGTCATAGATCCCGAGATACGACTCAATCATCGCTTTCAACTCAAAATGCTGTCGAACGAACGATCGCCCTTGTTGAGCAAGCTTTCTCGCCTCGTCTGGTTTTTCGATCATGAATTTCGTCCAGCGAGCGAATTCGTCACGTGCGCCAAAGTTCACTGCAAACGCCGTTTCCTGATGGCGAACAATCTCTTCAGTGCCCGGACCGTAAACTGAGATCGCAGGAACGCCTTGTGCCATTGCCGCCAACAAATTCCCTGACAACGGATCGCGTAAATGCGAATGCCAATAGAAATCCAACCCTGCCACGACTTGTTCGGGTGAATCAGGGCGGCCCAGAAAATGAATGTGAGACTTTGATTCAGTCAAAGCCGCGAACCGCTTGAGCTGCTTAAGCTGCGTTCCCGTTCCGATGATCACGAAATGAAAATCTTCTCGAATCACGGTCAACAAATCAGTCGCCCAAATCAAATCCTTCAGCCGAGTTCGATGCTGAAGCGGTGCAACGGCTCCCGCCAAAAAGGTAGTCTCAGGCAAACTAAGTTTCGCCAAAATCTCCCGACGAGCGCGACTACGATCAATTTGCGAATCTTCGTCAAGAGTCGCGTTGGGAATAACGCTGATTCGTGGCTCGCGATAGCCGTTCTCGATCAAGTGATTTTTCGCAGATACGTGTGGGACAATCATCCGCTCAACACGACTGGCCAAACGTCCCTCAACGAATTGGCGCGTAAATCTTTTTTCAGGTTGAAGAAACAACTCGGTGGAGATCAATCGAAACTTCTTCAGTGGCGACAAACCAATTCGCTCCGCCCATGAGAATTCAGCCGTCGCCAGCAACGTCAAAAGCTCCGCCGGACCGCACCAGGTATGAACAATGGTTGGCTCAATCTTTCGAATCAGTTTTCGCAATTGCTTGACAACGTGAAACCCATCTCGCATCGTGTGCAGCGGCGTCTTGTCATCTCCATTTAGATATTCGATGGAGATCCCGGCCTCTGCCCAGACCGCTGGTTCAGCCAATCGCTGGCCCAAAACCGCAACATGTATTTCGTGACCTCGATCCGCCAATGATTTGGTCAGAATTTGCAATTGCTGCGCAGGTCCCAGCGAAAACAATGTCTCGGTTACAAACAAAATCCGGTGGGTCACGAGAGGCTCAACTAGAAGATGGGATGTTAGTTTTTGACGGCGCGGTGTCTCGATTGAAAAATGGCTCAATGTACGGCTGAACCATTCGCTTGATATCATACGCTGATTTGGCGGACTTCAAAGCCGCACGGCCCAACCGATCTCGCAAATCGGAATTACTCAGTGCCAAAATCATCGCGTCAGCCATCGCTCGCGGGCTTTCCGAGTCGACCACCAAGCCTGTCACGTTGTTTTCGACTTTTGAATCGCTTGACTTATTTGCCGTCACTACGGAGCAAACGCCATGCGCGAGCGCCCGCGCGAGGAATCCACAGCTTTCATCGGAACGAAGCGGATGCACGTAGACGTCGGCCGCTTGAAAGACATTCGTCAAGTCGTCGAAACTTCCCGGCATGATCACCGAGTTAACGACGTGCCGATCCAGCAACCGGTCCCAGACGGTTCGACCTTCTTTTCCATCACCCAAAATCCAAAGTCGAGCCATCGGAAACCGCGCCAACACACGGGGCCACGCGTCGATCAAATCAAGCATTCCCGCATCGCCATTGAGTGGCGATCCGCAGACAACCAATGGCTGAGCTGACTCAATCATCAGAACAGGATGGGCGTCGGAAATCGCCGCGCGCGATGAGCCCTGGCGAGCCAAAGTACGTTTGTGGTCCTCGCTCACTGAAATTCCTTCGGGAACGATACATATTGAATCCGAATTCACGGCTGGATGCGATCCAACTTTGTCGGCCGTCCATTGCGAATCAACCACTACGCTCGCCGCCGAATTGAGGGCAGCTATTTGACGAGTCGTCAGGCTACTTTGTTTTGGTGTATCGTCAAACTGATGGTTATCCAATCGAATGACAAGCGGAACTTCATTGGCGAACTTCTTACCGATTGACCAAGCCTCATCCCCAAGCCCATTGACGATAATGCCGTCGGGTTCAACTTCGACTAACTGCCGCGCCAACGTGCGAAGATATCGAAACGATCCCCAAGGCCCATTCAAAGGACGATTGACGCGGTGAACCGGAAACTCTTGAAACTGAAAGTACGCAGGCCAATTTTTTTCCCAGCGTATCGTAAACAGATCGACGTCGTGTCCAATTTTTTTGATGGAGCTAACTAAGTCCCCAACGGCCATTTCAGTCGTTCCGGAGAATGGCCAGAATCGGCGCGTGACTACGGCAAGTCGAAGTTTTCCGGTTTGTCGATTCAGGAGATCTTGAGAACCGCTGCCTGGAGATGACAAATCTGCTGAAAGATTAGGAGGTGAAGTCATTTACTCTCCGCTTCGAAACGCGCCCGAAACAAAGTACGATCTCAAAAAACAGCGAAACTAACTTCCTAAATTGAGCCAAAGGCGCTAGCCTCGGGCCAGAACGAAAAGCAAAATCAGCTTCTCTTTTTGGCTGGCCCGAGG
>CAYMFZ010000504.1:0-3310 GCA_964389585.1 uncultured Pirellulaceae bacterium
GTCCGAGCGAATAAATGTCGCTGCGATTGTCGACGGTGCGAAGCTGGATTTGTTCGGGGCTGATGTAGGCCGGAGTTCCACTGACTTTATTTAATCGCGAGAGATCGCTCTTCATGGCGGCCAAACCAAAGTCCAGAATCTTCACAACGTCTTGTTGCGTGCCGACCCTCGTGAGGAACAAGTTAGCTGGTTTTATGTCGCGGTGAATCATGCCCTTGCTGTGAGCTTCGGCTAAACCATCACACACCTGCGAAATAATGTGAACTGTTTCCGTTGGAGTCAGTTTCCCTCGCCGAATTCGTTGTTCAAGTGTCAATCCTTCCAAGTGTTCCATCACGTAAAAGAACTCACCGTCATCGGTGCGTCCATAATCGTAAATCTGCACAGTGTTCCAGTGCTTCAATAGTGCGGACAACTGAACTTCGTGCTCGAATTCTGCGACTGTCTCGGGGTTGTCGGCAATGTCTGTGCGAATCAACTTGATCGCGGCTGGGCGCTTCAACATTCGATGCTTCGCCCGATATACGACTCCCATCCCGCCTTCGCCAATTCGTTTGTCCAATTGGTATTGGCCATATTGCTTCGCTGCGGCCGCTTCTCGACGAACCGATTGCACGATGTGAGACGCTTTAGTGGCAATCACTGCCATCGCCAAAGTCATCATCGGAGCCGCGAACCCCGGATAGTTCATGATGGGCACGTCGATGAAGTTCTGGTGGACCATTGCGACGATAGGTGGCGAGGCTGCGGCAAGACTAGTCAGTACGAGCGTCCTCTTCCAGTTAGAAGGAATGTACATTCCATCGATGGCAATCAAAATGGCAATCGCAAAACAGATCAGCGCAAACAGTGTTGGGATTTCGTTGACCTCGCCGCTCGCTACCCTCTTTTGCACTTCCTGAATCATTACCAATTGTGCTTCGGCGACTGGAATGGCGAAGACAACGATTTCCAGTATTCGGAGAGTAATCAATGGAACTTGCGGACGCTTCGTCAAGTAGATACAAGAAGCGGCTAAGACACTCACGGCTGTCAGCCGATAAAGCAAGTCGTTGAGTGAAAGGCCATCCATCGTGAAGGAAAGAGTTTTTAACGCAAGCAGTAATGTCAAAGTAGTGGTCGCAGCCACAATCAATCGAAATCTCAATAGCTCGCGCGTCGATTCGTCAAACGTGGCAAGTTTACTTTCGTCGTTGCCAGCTGGTGCAAAAATGAACGACTGCAAATCGTGCGTCTTGAATGACTGCTTGTCGAAATATTGAGTCTTGTCGAATTCGTTCAACGCTTGAAAACCTCGTGCAGGTGAGCAATATAAAAAGCTGCAATCATTAGCACGATGTTAGTTGAAAAGTATTCTCACGTTCCAGTCTCTTGCAATGTGTCTAATATAAGCATTAGGTACACGACCCAAACCTAGATCATATTCCCTGACGTTCAATCCTCTATGCATTCCCAAGTCTTAGGTTCCACCCTGCTGTTGAGCAAGTGAGGCCGAGACTACGGGTATTCTTGTTTTCTTTAGCTTAACAACAGAGTGATTCAACCAAACTGGTTTTGACAGGGGTTGTAAGTGATACTTGACTAAATTCGATTGTAGATCCAGTTCGGAATCAATCGCAAGATCCATGCAATCGTCTGCCAACGACGAGTGATGTAAACGTGAGTTTTGCGGTTTTCGATTGCCGAAACTATTTGCTGGGCGGCTTTCTCAGGAGACGCGACCCAGAACAAGCCCTCACCTTTGGCCATTGCCGTATCGACAAATCCTGGCTGCACTTCAAGTACC
Source organism: uncultured Pirellulaceae bacterium (assembly GCA_964389585.1). Taxonomy (GTDB): domain Bacteria; phylum Planctomycetota; class Planctomycetia; order Pirellulales; family Pirellulaceae; genus Mariniblastus. The sequence continues at coordinate 1,787 of CAYMFZ010000504.1, forward strand.
ACCACTCGCGACTGAAGTTTTGCGAATTTGTGACGGAGCGACGCGAGGTAATTGGAAACAAATGCTTTCGATGCACCATAGGCAGGTGCACCTCCGTTGCCGCGAATTGCTGCAATCGACGAAATACCAACGAGCGTGCCGTGACCTTGTCGTACAAATAGTCCTGTGGCCTCATTGGCGATCGCAGCAAAGCCCAAAACATTTGTTGCAATTGTCTCTTCTTCTAGAGCCCAGTTTAGCTCCTGATTTTTATGTCCGATTCCTGATGAAATTATCACAAGATCAATGTCATCCAGTTCACTTGCAATCGCGCGGAATTGATTCATCGCGTCATTGGTTTCGGAAATGTCAATCTTGCGAACAAACGAAGGTGTCGGCAACGTATTTGACAGTTCTCCAAGCAAATCCATTCTACGAGCCGCCAATCCGAGCGAATACCCTTTCGCTGCTAAGGTCTGAGCGAGAGCAGCACCAATTCCACTAGAAGCTTCGATGATGATTGCGTTCTTGACATTATTGTCCAAAGGAGGAGAAAAACGATTTATTCAATTGCAGGGCGTATCTGGAGATCAGGTTAGAATCTTTGTCCCTGAATCAATACCAATTGGAAGCCCCAATTGTATCCAGGACTTATCGTGTAACAACATCACGAAAAAACTTTGAGCCCTTGCTGCCCATCACCTTGCCCAGCAAGCAGTCATCTCCAATCGCAATATCCTTCAAGAGTTTCCACTGTGTTCTTCAATAGGATGGTGGCAACAAAAGCCATTCATCTTGATTGAACGACGGGGAGAAAGCGGTGGAAAGCGACATCAGAGAACGTATGACGGCGGATACGCGAGCGCTTGTCGAAAAGATGAGTGTAAGCGGAAGTCCTGCCAAGCCAGAAACAGAGAGCGAACTCGTTTCAATGATTCGCGACGGCTATCGACAGGTTGCTGCCTTAGCAGGCGAATCTTCTGATGATATCGAAACTAACTCCAAGCAGTTCGAGTACGAAAAAGTCTCATTACCCGTTCGAATGTATCGTCCAGAGTCGCGGGCCTCCGGATCGATCGTCTTCTTTCATGGGGGCGGGTTTGTCAGTGGTGGATTCGAGACGCACGAACGGGTGTTGCAACGTTTAGCCGCTCTTAGCCTGCGCACCGTCATCGCAGTTGAGTATCGACTCGCGCCCGAACATCCGTTTCCTGCCGCTCCCAATGATTGCCTCGCGGCCCTGCAATGGCTCCGCGATGCCGCAGGCCGATTCGATATCGACCCAAACCAAATTGCTGTGGGTGGCGATAGTGCCGGAGGAGCGCTGGTCATCGCGGTTTGCTTGATGTGTCGCGAACAAGAACTAGGCATGCCAGAACAACTTGTTTTGGCCTGCCCAAACACTGATTTGACATTGAGTTCTGACTCGTGGAATGAAATGGCAGCCCTTCATCCCGCCCAGTCTCGCGACAACTTTGCTCACCAGATGTCGCTGTATGTTCGCGACTCAGACGATTTGAAGAACCCACTCGCTTCGCCATCATT
>CAYMFZ010000504.1:3369-4642 GCA_964389585.1 uncultured Pirellulaceae bacterium
ATGTTGGTCATTACCGCCGAACTCGACCCTCAGCGTGATGAAGCCGAAGCATTCGCATCGAAGCTTTGCCAAGAAGGCGTGTTGTGTACCGTCACCCGTTACCCCAGTGTGATTCACGGTTTCTGGCAACTCGAAGCAGCCGTTCGTTCTGGGAACGTGGCGGTCGAGGAGATGGCGGCGTTTGTCAAAGTTCACTCAGCTGGTTGATGTTATGAAAATCTTAATCGTTGTGGCCACGGGAAACATTGGTCGCCATACTGTCAAACACGCAATGGCCGCAGGCCACGATGTGTCAGCGCACGCGCGCTCGCCCAGCAAGCTAGAAGGCGAAAGTTGGTTTGACGGCGACAAGGTCCGGCTCGTTGCTGGGGATATTCGCTCAGTTGACGATGTCAACAAAGCGTTACCGGGGCACGATGCTGTGATCTGGACCGTTGGTGCACCGCTGACTTGGAACACGATTACGAGTGTTCCTGATGTTTGTTCCGTTGGCACTCGTCATCTAGTCGACGCGATGCAGAAACACGACGTAAAACGGCTCGTTTGCCTGACGGCGATTGAACTTGGCGACAGCAAGGGATCAGGGCGATGGGTATTCCGCAACGTCATTCAGCCGCTCTTACTTGGACGCATTCACAAGGACCGAGAACAGCAAGAGAGCATCGTGCTGGCAAGCGATCTTGATTGGACAATCGTTCGCCCCGCTGAGTTGACGGACAAGCAGTTGGATGGCGAGGTCACCGCGATGACTCTCCCTTACGGCAACGCTTATCTAATTCAGCGCGATCGCGTAGCGGAATTCTTGGTGAGAGAAGTAACGGACAACAAGTATGTTCGGCAGCCCGTCTTGCTGTCGCAGTAGCCATCTTACTGTGCACTGTATGTTCGATCGATGTGCTACGAGTACTTGAGCTTGGTCCACTCAGAACAGTCAAGCTTTTTTACGAATACGCAATATCCTTCAATCAATGAAAATCGAACTCGCGTAACTTACGACCAAGTCGCTGATGGCTGATCTAATTCATTAGAAACTGATAAGGAATAACGATGACCGACGACCAACGGCTAACTCCAGAGAACGCTGCGGTAGTTCTGCTTGACCATCAAACGGGAATCATGATGGGTGTCGGTGACATGCCGATCGAACAGCTAAGAAACAACGCGATGGCGCTGTCCAAGGTTGCTAAGATTTACGGCCTGCCGACGATTCTAGCGACGAGTTATCACGATGGACCAAACGGGCCACTCTGGTCGGCGCTGACTGATCTATTGC
>CAYMFZ010000505.1:0-4638 GCA_964389585.1 uncultured Pirellulaceae bacterium
TGACTTGAGTGCCAACGGCACGGCAGGTGATAGCCATGGACGCAAGTCCATGGTTGCCGAGCGGTTTTAAAATTGAGTCCTGAAGGGACGACATGAGGTGTCGCTAACTCTTCTGCCGTCCCTTCGGGACTCACGTGATTAGATTGAATCGAACCCACGGACTTGCATCCGTGGCTATCACCTGTCATGCCTGTCGGCATTCAAGGTCAAGACGGATCCGTTGTCGGCATGCGAGCGGCATCAATGCGCGCAGATCATCCAGATCGATTGTTAGGGGCTTAGCGTCCGACATGGCTCGCAATCCATTGGCCCACGGCAAATGTTGTTCGGCTGCCGCCCAAATCGCCCGTTGTGTGATCGCAAGAGGGGCTGAAGCGCCTGTTGGCAGCTGAGAACCGGGTGGAGTTCAGTTGGGCTCCGTCCACGGCCGCTTCAACGGCTTGATTCTATCGCATTGGCTTCGGCGATCTCACCGTTTGGCATCTCTCAAATCGCTACTTTTTTCGGCTCGATTTTTCGAGACGCCAAATAATTCAAGAACAACGCGACCAAGATCAAACCTGCCGCTACTAGCTGAGCGACCAACTGTGCGTCCTGCCAACGCGTGAAGAACACAATCATGCTCAACGCCAACAAACCAACTCGCAACGCGATTCCGATTGGCTTGAACGCGTAGCCGGCGATCGAGGCCGCCAAACCCCAGATTCCTACCAATGTCACACTGACCGTTGCGATCACCATCCATGGGCTGGCGGCTGTGTTTTCCTTAGTCAGCATCAACAATTCGGGCTTGAGCACAAACGCGAATGGCAAAGCGAACCCGACCAGCGAAAAACGAAACGCAGCGAAGGCCGTGCGCAGAATATTCCCTTTGGAAATTGCCGCCGCCGCGTACGCCGCTAGAGCGACAGGCGGAGTCACCATCGACATCATGCCAAAGTAGAAAATGAACAGGTGAGCAGCTAACGGCGGAGTATCTAGCGTCGTCAGCACGGAACCAACCAGTAGCGCCATCAAGAGATAGCAAACCGCGGATGGCAAACCCATTCCCAAAATAATCGTCGACACCATCAGCATAAGCATCGCGAGGATCGCACTTTCGTTGGCGAACGATTGGATCTTGGCTGGCAAGGCTGCCCCCAATCCTGTCATGTCGACAACGCCCAAAATGATTCCAACGCAGGAAGCAGCGACGATGAGTGCCATGCCACCCTTGGCTGCACCAATGAAGGCTTCAAAAACCTTCTGCACATTCAAGCGGGTTGAACTACTGCCAATACTCAAGACCAAAATTCCAATCAGGCTAACGCTGACGGCTCGAAATGGTGTGAAGCCAGACAGCAACACTGCGATCAAAATGATGAACGAACCAAAGAATACAAATCCTTGATAAGGAGAATATTCTTGAGTCTCTTTTTCTTTTACATCAACTTCCGCCGACGCACCAATCCGTTTTGCGTGAAAGTGAACGGTCAACAGCAGGGCGGTGTAGTAGAGGATCGCGGGAATCAACGCGGCTTGAATGATTTGGTTGTAAGTCACCGCCGGTTCGACCAACTCCAGCATCATGTAGGCACCAGCTCCCATGATCGGCGGCATTAGTGCGCCTCCAGAACTGGCGGCGGCCTCAATTCCGCCTGCCGTTTCTGCCTTGAAGCCAGAACTCTTCATCAACGGAATAGTAAACGTACCTGTCGTTGCCGTGTTGGCTACGGCGCTACCAGAAAGCGAACCCATCAGTCCACTACTGACAACGGCGACTTTCGCGGGACCACCGGAACTGTTCCTGAACAGCCGTCTTGCAAACTTGATGACGTATCCCGTGGCTCCAGTTTGCTCAAGCAGCGTTCCAAACAAGACGAACAAAAACACGTACAGGAACATGACTTTGAGCGCCATGCCGAAGACACCACCGGCTTGAAGAAATGACTTTTGTGAAATCTGCTCCCACGAAGCTCCGCGATGTGGAAACAGCCAATCGGGCATGCTTTGCCCGTACATCGCATAGACGATGAAAAGAGTGCAAAGGATTGGTAGCGTCCAGCCGATTACTCGACGAGTTGCTTCGAGAACAAGCAATAGCCCAATCCCGGCCATTATGAAATCGAGCTTCGTTTCGTTGCCGGCTCGATCACCAAGTTTGGTGCCATCGATCCAAAACGATTCGAATCGCTCACTCGTTTGCACAAACACGTAACCGAAAACGACAAGCGTCGCGAGGATCAATCCCAAGTCGATGATTTGGATTGGTACTGACTCACCCCAGCGTTTGATCATGGGGCGTGTCAAAAAAACTAACACCAATCCGAGCAGCCCGAACAACGCGAGGTTCGGTTGCTCTTCAAATAAATTCGTGTTGACTGCGATCAACACAAAAAGCGAGAGCACGACAGCGCAAATACAAAACGCGATATGCTTCGATTGGCTTAGCCAGTTGGTCATCTACGTGTCTTTGGTAAGTAACTGTCCGATGCCAAGCTTCAATCTTCGACACACCGACATCGATCGAATCTTTCAGGCACAACTAGTTGGTTTGTCAAAACTGAACTGAGGGGTGCCGTGCCATGTGATGGGTGCCATATGATGGGTGCCATGTTTACGCCTTTGCGTAAGCATGCTCACGACAAGCGTGAGGCATGACACCCTGCCTGATGCGAGCAGGCAGGGTACTCTCAATTCGAACTAGCGAAACATCGGCTTGGTTGTAGCTTGAAGCAAGATGACGAGTGCCCAGATTCCGATTCCGACTTCAACGATGCAACAATCCATAACTCCAGTGCATGGAATCATCGCGATGATCGTTGCGGTCATGGCCAGACCGTAGGATTTAAGTTGCATAAACTTGATGGCACCCAAAATCATCAGACCTGAAAGAATGATCCACAAAAGCCCCAATCCGATGTTGAACATGGGGCCTGATTCATTCATGAAATTCAAAAACTCCGCCATCTCGGGCGGAGCATCCGCTAGGTCGGCGGCGTTGGCCTGTTGGGGCATGACCAAATTCATGACGATCGAAAAAATTCCGTGCAACACATCGAGAATTCCAACGACGAGCAAAGCAATTCCTGGTGCTTTAATTGCTCCCGTGTTGCCTTTAGGAGCTCGATGGGTGGGGCCGCCTTGGCCGACGTTGGCTTGATATGGATTTTGTGACATGTGATTCCGTTATGGCTTGGAAGTTAACAATTACTTGGCAATACCAAGATGATAAGCTTTATTCACTGGCCGTGTCATCCGGCCAAATGCCAGCTTCTTTATAAAACTTGATCGCACCGGGATGGAATGGCGTGCCTGTGTCTCGAATTGCGTTTTTCGGATTGAGCGCCTTACCAGCAGGGTGCTTTTCAGCGACTTTCTCTCGGTTTTCGAACATGACCTTCGTCAAGTTGTAAACCAAGTCATCAGAAACGTTGGCGTGGGTAATCAAATGCATGTTGCCCACATTGATGCCGACGATGTCTTCTTTCAAATCATCGTACACGCCAGCTTTGACAGGAACGGTGAAGTAAAAAGGGTACTCCTTCAATTTGTCGGGAGCATCTGCATCGAGCTTGATGAAGACAACGTCTTGCGAACCGCAAAGTTGCGTGACGGCCGGGATTGGAATCGCTCCTCCCATAAAAGCCGCGTCAGCTTTTCCGTCAGCGATCATGTCACCGGCAGTAATAAAGTTTCCGTCCAAGACATCCATATCTTCGTAAGTCACGCCATGGGCTTTGAGAAGCGGTTTCAAAAAGTAATCGAATCCAGCACCGGCTGGCCCAAGCACAACACGCTTGCCCTTCAAGTCGGCGATCGTCTTAATGCCTGAGCTTTTTGTCGTCACGAAAATTCCGACGTTGGGCGCGAGCGTTGCAACGGCGCGGACTTCATGGGGTTTTGCCAGAGTCCCTTCGCCTTTTATTGCAAAGTAGGAAATGGCGGCATTGGCCATTCCAAATTCAAGTTCACCGGCTTGGAGTTTACGAATGTTCTCTTGCGTTCCCTTGGTTCCTTGAGGGGCAACCTTCCAGTCCAAGTCACCCTTGTTTTCTTCTACGACACCAGCAATCGCGTTGCCAACGAGCGCGAACGCACCTCCCGGAGGGGCGGTTCCGATCGTTACGAATTGCCGACCTGTTTTCGATGTCGCCGAGCCGTCTCCAGCCGTTTTCGATTTGTCGCAACCGGAGATGGTAAAGGCGACCACTGCGATGCCAAGGATTGAAAGAACGAACGGGTTCAGTCGCGTTGAAGTACGGCGCAACATGGTTTTGGATCCTGTGTTATTTGTCAGCGAGTTTTTGTGTCGAAGGTTGTAATCTTAACACGGGTGTTTTCCAGTCTCTACCACTACAGAATACCCGTTTTTACGCATATTCAGATTTTGCCTGGGCCAGTCGATCGTCAACGACCGGGCTTTAAATGGGTTAAATCGTTCAGTCGTTTTGCGGTTTAACTAACAGAAGGAATTCGTTTTTGACCCAAGTGTTTCGTTAGTTGATTGACCGTGTCACTGGGTGCCATGTTTCACGCTTGTCGTGAGCATGCTTACGCGAGCGTAAACATGGCACCCATCAGTTCAGCATGGCACCCGTCGCTTATGGCACCCGTCGCTTATGGCACCGGTCGCTTATGGCACCTGTTAGTCAGCTC
>CAYMFZ010000506.1:0-3886 GCA_964389585.1 uncultured Pirellulaceae bacterium
CGATGACCCATACCAACCATTTCCAGCAAATCCTTCGCGCGAGATTTGTACTTTCGCTTGTTCTTCAAGTACTTGAAAAATCCGTCCTGAACCATCTTGGGAACCAAGACATTCTCAAGCGTCGTCAGCTCTGGAAGCAAATGGTAGAACTGAAAAATCAAACCAAATTCTGAGTTTCGCAAGTACTCTTTTTTTCGCGGGGGCAAGTTGTCAATTTGTTGATCTCGAAAATAGATGCCGCCTTTGTCAGGCGCATCCAAAGTTCCCAGTAGGTGCAGTAGCGTGCTCTTGCCTGAACCGCTTTGAAGATCGACGCCTTTCAGCACGGGAACTTCAAGCGAACCCTTGCGGTAGCTTTTGTGTAAGTCGTCGACGGACATCACCGTTGATTTGACGAGTCGCAAAGGCGATCCACTACGTTGTTTTTTTGTGGCCGATGGCTGGAACGAAATAGATTGGCTTGGTGCGGCTTCACTCATAGCGAAGTGCCTCCACTGGATGAAGTCGGGCGGCGCGAAGTGCCGGCAGCACGCTCGCTAGAACAGCAATCGCGATCGCACCAAGGGCGACCCAGATGACGGTAATCGGATTAATGATGGTTGGAATTTCAGAGAAGTAATAAATCGTCGGATCGAAGACTTCTTGGCCCGTCACGACGGCGACAAGATCAGCGATCTCATTGATGTAGCGAACGAACAAGAGACCGAGAATGATTCCGGCCCCGGTTCCCACGGTTCCCAACGACATGCCGTAGCCTAGAAAGATTGACATCACGCCACGACTGGGCGCCCCAAGTGCTTTGAGGATTCCAATGTCTTTCGTCTTCTCAACGACGATCATGTAAAACGTTGCGAGAATTCCAAAACCTGCGACGGCAATGATCAAAAACAAAAGAATGTTCAGGATCGTCAATTCCATTTTGACGGCACTAAGCAGAGGACGCTGGGTGTCTTGCCAGGTCCGAATGTCTAGCTCTGGATAGTACTTTCGCGGAAAGACTTCGATCAGTTTGTCTCGCACTGCGTTGAGATCGGCACCTTCCTTGAGCTTGATTTGAATCGTCGAGACAGAAGCGTCTCCCGTCATTGGATCCACCATCCCTCTAAGTTTCTGCAATTCGCTGATTGGCATAAAAGCGAAATTCGAATCGTACTCGTGCATGTTTGAGGAATAGAAATCGACAATCGTGCAGTTCTCAATGACGGGTGTTGGGGTGTTACCGATTGTTGTCAGCATCACGTTGGCGTCATCACCAGGCCGAACCATGTAGACGTCTTTAAGTTCACCATTCTTCAATTGGGTTTTTCTTGCTGAAATGGCAAGTCCCAAAATGATGCCCGTGTGCTGGTCTCGAATCGGATCGAAAAGATCTTCTTCTTTGATTTCAGGTCGGAATTCAGCGTGTGGGTCAAACGGCGACATGCGGATCGTTTGAGGCGAGCCATTCGTATTTGAAATGGCTGTTTGATCGGACGAAGTTTGACCATCAGCCGTTGAATCAACCGCAAAGACTTTATCAATGTCCGGTAATTCCGTCGGCAAGGGCGTTAGCCCAAGTTCATTGAGTTGCGGACCCTCGCTGGACTGGTTGGATTGCTGCTCAAAGGATTGATTGGTCACTCTGTTTGAGTCTTGATTTTCGTCAGCCAAGTAAGCCGCAGAAGCGACGTCGTACATGTTCCTTTGTTCTTGTCTGAGTTCTTCCCAACGACGCTGGTTTTTGATTTTGTTTCGTCGATAGGGCCAACCGGCGATGCCTTCAAATTTCTCGTCGTAGCTGCCCTCTTCCAATTCAAAGTTGAATTTGGAACGTTTGATTTCATTGGTCAGATAAGGCTCGAAGTCCGTCACCTTTCCAAAAGTTTCGTCGTCGATACCCAGAAGCATGACTTGCTGCGTCCAAGGCGTGCCATTGAAATCGAAAGTCAGAAGCGAGGGAGTTCGGACGACGCAAGTGACTTCGTCGAGGTCGTCGCCGATCGTTTCTTTGATGGTCGCAACGAATTGATCGGGGTACTTAATGTCGCTTAAGAGCTGCGCCGAGATTTCAACATCTGAAAGAATGCCGTGCAAACGGCTTTTCATCTGATCTACAAACCCAGCCATGACGCTGTTGACGACGATGAGTGTCGCCACGCCCAGAGTCACACTGACGATTGACGCCAGAGCGATGAATCGCGTTTTCAAATAACGCCACGACAAAAGAAGTTTATACATTCGCCAATCCTTGGCTTGTTTGGTTTGTCAACGAACTCGTGTTACGCAGTTCGTTGTCGTTGGTTCGTCAGTCTTGAGTTGTGGCACTTCACTTCATCCATGAACATTTCACTTCGTGCATGAATATTTCACTTCGTCATTGTGGCATTTCACTCCGTCATTGTGGCATTTCACTCCGTGAAATAGCGCTATTTCACGGAGTGAAATGCCACAATCAAAGCCACAATCAAAGCCACAATCAAAGCCACAATCAAAAATCAAATGCCGCAATCAATTCTCAGCTCGCAACAGCGGAAACAAGATGATGTCTCGAATTGACGGCGAGTTCGTCAGTAACATTACCAGCCGATCAATTCCAATACCAAGACCACCTGCGGGCGGCATTCCATTTCGAAGTGCCCGCACGAAATCGTGGTCCATCTTTGCCATCGAATCTTCTTCCGCCATACCATCTAGCTGATTCCTAAACAGCTCTTCCTGCAAATCAGGGTCGTTCAACTCGGTATAGGCATTCGCAAGCTCCATGCCGTTGATGAACAACTCGAATCGCTCCGCAATCTCAGGATTGTCCCTTTTTCGCTTGGTCAACGGGCAAATGCTGGCCGGATAATCCGTGACAAAAATCGGACCCACCAACGCATCCTCGACCTTGGCTTCGAACACTTCGTTCTTAATCACATCCGGATGTTTGCCATCGACTGGGATTCCCAAAGATTGCGCAAATTCTTTTACCGCAGCAGGGTCCTTCGGGTCAACGCCGGTATTATCGGCAAACAGCTCGTCGTAGGGCTTTCTGGCAAATGGCGTAGAAAAGTCAACTTGGGTTTCACCAAAGGGAACCACAGTGCCAGCACCAATCGCTTGCAAAGCGTTCGCGATCACGGACTCGGTCAAGTCCATCATCGATTCGTAGTCACCGAAAGCTTGATAGACCTCAAGCATCGTAAACTCGGGATTGTGCTTGGGGCTGATCCCTTCGTTTCGATAGACGCGGCCAAGCTCAAATACACGTTCCATCCCGCCAACCATCAAACGCTTTAAGTGCAACTCCAACGCGATTCGCATATTGAGCGGCATGTCGAGCGCGTTGTGGTGCGTTTCAAAAGGCTTCGCCGCCGCGCCTCCGGCAACGGTATGAAGAGTTGGTCCTTCGATTTCTACAAAATGCTGCATCGTCAACGTCTTACGGACCGATGCCACGATTTTGGAACGGTCAAGAAAGCGATCGCGAACGCCTTCGTTGTAGGCGAGATCGACATAGCGACGGCGCTGACGAAGTTCCGCATCAACAAGCCCAACGTGCTTGGCGGGCGGCTGGTCAAGTGTCTTACAAAGGATGTGAATCTCGTCAGCAAAAATCGAAAGCTCGCCCGTCTGCGTCTTTCGCAAGGTTCCATCGATGCCTATCAAGTCGCCCAAATCAAGACATTGGATCAGTTTCCAGTTTTCGTCGCCGACTTGGTTCTTGCCGACGAACAATTGGATTCGACCAGTCCAGTCTTCGATGTCGATAAATTGAAGTTTGCCTTTGTCGCGGTGAAGCAAAATCCGTCCAGCGGCACGAACTTTGGGGCCAGTCATTGTGCCCTTGCCCTGCTCTTTGCACCAATCGCGAAAGCTCTTCTCACCCAAAGATTCTTCGGAAGGCAATTCAAGTTCAGTACCCGAT
>CAYMFZ010000506.1:3896-4635 GCA_964389585.1 uncultured Pirellulaceae bacterium
AACTTGATTTCGTCAATGCGTTTTTGAATATCGCCGATCATGTCACGATCGTTAAATCGCTGGCCCCAAGGGTCAATGCCAAGGTCGATGATTGATTGGAGGTTGTTGCGCCGCGATTCTTCGGGAGCCTGTCCGCCTTCGGTCATTTGAATTCTTTAGATTTGTTGGACAAAGGTTAGTGCATTTCAAGTTCGAACCCGTATTCTAAGGAAACGAATTGGTTTGAAGTAGGTGCCTCCAGCGCGCCTGCACTCCCCGAAAGGTCGACTCATGAAACCCTATACAGTCACCATTGTCATTGATTTGCCGCGCGATCAGGTCGTTGAGCTATTTGACAACGTCGACAATATGTACCACTGGCAAAACGGACTTCAAGCGGTTGAGCACCTTAGCGGTGAGCCCGGGCAAGTCGGTGCAAAATCCAAAATGACGTATGTAAACGGTAAGCAGACGGTGGAGTTGATTGAGACGATAACCTCTCGCAACTTGCCAGATGAATTCAGCGGCTTTTACGATTGGGGCGGCGGAAGCAATACGTTGCAAAATCGGTTTATCGTCGTTGGCCCTAAAAAGACTCGCTGGGAAAGCACTTGTGAGTACAAAATGAAGTCGTTGTTCATGAAGGCGATGGCACTTGTGATGTCCAGCAGTTTCAAGAAGGGTAATATGAATTTCATGCGGAACTTTAAGGCGTTCGCTGAAACCGGAGCGAGTGTGAAGGAATGAGGCATAAATAATG
>CAYMFZ010000507.1:0-4632 GCA_964389585.1 uncultured Pirellulaceae bacterium
ACGTATGCCTCAGATCCAGCTTTGTTGGCAGGTTGTACAACTAAACCGAAAGGCATTGACGATCCGCATAGCGCACACCTCGCGAACTTTATTGATTGCATCAAGTCGCGCAAAGAGACTCGAGCTCCTGTCGAAACCGGACACGCTTCCGCAGTGCTTTGCCATATCGCGAATGCGATGATCCGAATGTACCCTGAAACCGGGCCGGGCTATGTTGCGAAATGGGATGCAAAAGCAGAACAGTTCATCGACGACAATGCGGCCAACAAAATGATCGTTCGTGAAGAACGCGACCCTTGGTCTTAAGATGAAGAAAGATGAAGAAACAAAAATAGACGAGTCACTGAAGCATTTCACTGCGGACTGAGAACGGGAGACCCATGAAATTTAATCGACGTGCATTTTTGAAATCAGTTTCTTTTGGTGCAATCGGCGCAGGCGCGATTTCAAATTCGTTGTTTGCCCCCAAAGTATCTCGTCAAGAGCCGCTGCAAACTGCCAGCAGTTCGGTTTTCAATTTGGGACTTGCCGCCTATTCTTTCAAGCCGCACTTTGAGTTCTTCAAAGGCAAAAAAGCAAACAATCCGCCGCTTGATGGGAAGTCGATCGACATGTTTGGGTTCATTGACTACTGTGCCAAGCAACGCTGTGCTGCAGAACTGACCAGCTATTTCTTCCCACCCGATGCGGACGAGAAATACTTTCACAAGGTTAAGCGACATGCATTCTTAAATGGTGTTCCAATTTCCGGAACCGCGATTGGAAACAACTTTACAATCGGTCGCGGCAAAGCGCTGGAAAAACAAATCGCGGATGCAAAACTTTGGATCGATCGGGCGGCTCAGATGGGCGCACCCCACATTCGTTTCTTCGCTGGCAAGCGCAATGAACTTGAGGCAGCGCCAGAGACGATGGAAATTGCAATCGAATCGCTTCAAACCTGCGTCGATTACGCCGCGCAGTATGGGATCTTTGTGGGTGTTGAAAACCACGGAAAATTGACGGCGGATCAAGTGATCGAAGTCGTCAAAGGTGTCGATAGCGAATGGTTTGGCGTTAATCTCGACACGGGCAACTTCGTTTCTGACGACCCTTATTCGGAATTGACCAAGTGTGCTCCCTTTGCGGTCAACGTTCAAGTCAAAGTTAAAATGATCAATGCCGATGATGAAAAGTACGATGCGGACCTCAAGCGAGTCGCCAAGATTTTTGTGGACGCGAACTATCGCGGTAACGTGGTGTTGGAATATGAAGAGGAAAAGCCATTCGCGAACGTTCCCGCGGCGATGGAGCAGTTGCGAGAATGTTTTGGAGGCTAGTTAAGTTTTCGGTGTTGAAGATCAGCCGGCCAGCCTGAGTAAAAGCTGACCGGGTGGGAATATGAAAAAGAAAAAAACACAACCAAGTAGCGAGCCGCAGTGCGTTAGCACCCGGTTCAGCCGCGTAGAACCGGAAGATAACGCGTGGCGGCTGATTTTCCCAACCTAAAATTTTAGGGCTGACAAACCACTACTAGTTAAGTTTCCAATGTTGTTTGAATTTTGCGGAGTCCAAGTTGAACAATCATAAATTGAATCGCCGTCGGTTCGTGGCTGGAACTTCTGCCGCGATCGGAGTTGCTGCACTGCCCTCGATTGCCAAAGCCAACAAACTGCCTCAAAGAAGACTGCCTCAAAAACGGACTCAGGAAAAGCCGTACGAGTTTTGCACTTTCATTAAATTCATTCAGGATTTGTCCTACGAAGAACTCGCAAAAACGCTAAAGAAAATCGGCTTTGATGGCGCTGAAGTTACAGTTCGAAAGCGAGGGTATATCTCGCCAGAATCAGCCGCTGATGAATTGCCAAAGCTCGCAGAAGTTTTCGCCAAACACGAGCTGAAGATAAACATCGTGACGACGGATATCATTGATGTTGATTCGCCCAATGCCCAGGCCATTTTGAAGACCGCAGCAGCGCTTGAAGTTCCGCGATATCGAATGGGATTCTGTCGGTACGATCTGAAGGCTCCAATCGAACCTCAGCTCGAATCACTCACGCCAAAATTCAAAGAGTTGGCTGCGCTTAATCGTGAAATGGGAGTCACGGCGGTCTATCAAAATCATTCGGGTGGTAGGTACGTGGGGGCAAGTTTTTGGGATTTGCAAAAATTGCTCCGTGGCATTTCGCCTGCAGAGATCGGCAGTATTTTTGATGTTCGACATGCGGGTGCAGAAGGTAGCGGTACGTGGCCAATTTACTATGACGTCATTAAGCCACACATCTCTGCCCTCTCAGTCAAAGATTTCAAATGGGCACGCAAAAAAGAAAAAGACAAACGACTTTCGCCAGTGCATTGTCCATTGGGTGAAGGCCAGGTCGACTATACGAAATTCTTGAAGCAATTCAAAAAAGACTTTGAGACGGCGTTGGTCACGTTGCACATTGAATACTTACCCAAAGCCGGCGTCGAGGCAAACGTCGCCGCGATCAAAAAAGACTTTGAGTATCTAAAGAAGGCGATGGGCGTTGAGGCTGGCTCGATTCATTGACGCAGCATAAGGTACGCAGCAGTCTAAGTGATTTCGAATCAGCCTCGAATCAGCCGCAAGCGGGCCTGCTGCTTTTCAATTTCCAGTAACCTATCAAGTTTCCGACTGAACTTTATTCAATGTCTCAAACGACTCTCGCGACAGATGTTCGCGTCAAAGATGTTTCGCTTTTTCTGCTGCCCGTTGAAACGCGAGTTCCACTCAAGTTTGGCTCTGAGACGTTATTGACCGTCACTTGCGCCCGAGCCAAGGTCACGCTTGAGGATCGAACTGGAAAAATTGCTAGTGGGTGGGGAGAGACGCCACTGTCGGTGCAGTGGGTTTGGCCGAGCGCGGTTGCATATGCCGAGCGTCACGCCACACTTGTTGAGTTTTGCAAAATCCTTGGCCAGGAATGGGTGAAGTTTCAAGAGTTTGGCCATCCAATTGAATTGTCGCATTCGTTTCAACAAAACGTACTTCACTCGCGACAGGATGAATACAATCAATCGCGCGGCGGTGAACCGATGCCGTACCTTGCCGGTCTCGTTGCAGCAAGCGTCTTTGATCAAGCGATTCACGACGCGTATGGTGTTCTGCACGATGTCGACATCTACAAGACGTACGACTCCAATTTTATGTCAAAGGATCTTGGGTATCTTTTGCCTTCCGAGTCTGACGAAGAAGTCTCATTCGTTGGGAAGTATCCTGCCGATTTCTTGGTCGACAATCCGCCGACAAAGCTTCCGGTGTGGCACTTGGTTGGAGGACTTGATCCAATTGTACGAGATGAACTGACGGGTGAAGAGCCAGATGATGGCTATCCAGTTTTGTTAGAAGATTGGATCGAGCGCGACGGTTTGGAATGTTTGAAGATTAAGCTTCGTGGCAATGATGCCGCTTGGGATTACGACCGACTATTGGCAATTGGTGAGTTGTCAATTCAAACGGGTGTCAAATGGTTGACTGCTGATTTCAATTGCACCGTCGAAGATCCTCAATACGTCAATGACATCCTTGATCGTTTCGAAGCAGATCACAAGCAGATTCATGACTTGATTCTCTACGTCGAGCAACCGTTTCCGTATGACCTGGAAGCTAATCGCATCGACGTTCATTCCGTTTCGAAACGCAAGCCATTGTTTCTCGATGAGAGTGCTCACGATTGGAAGTTTGTGCGCCTTGGGCGACAGCTTGGATGGTCGGGCGTAGCGTTAAAAACTTGCAAAACGCAAACGGGTGCGCTCTTGAGTTTGTGTTGGGCGAAGGCGCATGGAATGCCATTGATGGTTCAGGATCTGACGAATCCGATGCTTGCTCAAATTCCGCACGTTCGACTTGCCGCGCATGCCGGAACGATTATGGGTGTCGAGTCAAATGGAATGCAGTTCTATCCTGATGCTTCGCAGCCTGAAGAAGCAATCCATCCAGGACTATACAGGCGTCGCAACGGTGTGCTCGACTTGTCAACAATACGCCCACCTGGGTTCGGGTATCGAATAGAAGAGATTGATCGCGAAATGAGCGAGTCCGTTTAGGCGTTGCA
Organism: uncultured Pirellulaceae bacterium; assembly: GCA_964389585.1. Lineage (GTDB taxonomy): Bacteria > Planctomycetota > Planctomycetia > Pirellulales > Pirellulaceae > Mariniblastus. The sequence goes on from CAYMFZ010000507.1 coordinate 4,056, forward strand.
AGTTGCTGGAATCGTTTCTTGTGGTTCGAACTCTCTGAATCAAGAAGCCGTGAGCAGTTCTCTTTTGAGAGTCTGGTTGGACTCCGCCTTTGTGAAATGTCCGAGAATCAAAGTCGCATCGTCACCATTTAGGTTGTCGGGGTTGAGAGAGCGGATTCTTGACGTCAATGTGGGAATGATGTCTTGGTGTGGAACGCCATGATTGTCATTCAAAACTTCAAGCAAGCCAGAAATCCCCAAATAGCTGCCTGATTGATTCAACGATTCAGTGAAAGCGTCGCTGTATAACAAGAACATGTCACCATCCTCAACTCGAATGTTGCGAGTTGGGTATGCTGAACATTCATCAATTCCAATCGGAATGTTGAGAAGCCGTTTTTCATTATCGGCAACTTGCTCGTCAATTTTGTGCCAACGGTTTTCGCTAGATCGAAACAAGAGTGGATTCGGGTGGCCTGCCATTCCCAAAGCCAAACGTTTTTCAGACTCAAAGTACGTCGCCACAACGGCAGTTGCCATTTGGTCTGCAGGAGCAGTTTTGGTGAATTCCTGGTTTACACGCTGAACGAAATTGGAT
>CAYMFZ010000508.1:0-4622 GCA_964389585.1 uncultured Pirellulaceae bacterium
GAATCCCACTACGATGATCGCACGATTTTAGGTTTTGAAATGTCCTCTAGTTGGGGAAGCGAATTGTAGAGCGCATTGTAATTGTCAAATTGAATCTTCTACACCGCAAAACGCACGCTTTCAACAAACAATCCGATGTAGCTGCAACCGAAAAACTCGTATCAACTCAAAAGGCAATAATGGATACAATTCGACGGGTAAATTTAAAAAAGCGAAACTCAAAATGTTGAGAGAGATTTGACGTCGCTTCCAAGCCGGCAACTCGAATTTTGAGAACGAAAAGAACACTCGGGCCAATTTGCATTTTTCAGCGGCGATAAATATGCGAAACATTCCACTTAATGTCATGCTGGGGGGCAGGGCCGTCGGAGCATGCCTTTTTCGAATGTGTTGTATTGGATTGGCATTGAGTTTGATGGCAAGCGCAAACTATCTGAATGCTCAAACTTCGCCAGCGACTTTGTTGGTGCAACTTCAAAGCGATTGCTTTTCGACTCGTCAATCCGCGATGTATGAGATTATGAAGGACCCTGAGCCGGTCATTCCATTTATTGAATTGGCTTATGAGAATGCCGACGCCGACTTTCGAAAACGGACGATGCATATACTTGCGAATCTTGCCAGTGATCCTTCGACGGGCCGCCCTGCCCTTCTCGCGTTCGAGTCGATTGAACGGATCAGTTTTTCCAAAGAACGAATCGCGGCTCGTCACGCTGAAGATGCCAAGTTTCAAATCCTGCTTAAACGCCAATATCTAGCAGCGAAAAAGCTTGAGCGATTCAATGCTCAAGTGAAGTTTTCCGAGCCGCAAGATCAAAACGGAATTCCAATCGCAACAAGCGTTGTTGTAAATGAATACTGGCGAGGCACGCGAGAAGATCTCGAATTGGTCGGAGACTTAATCGCCGTTTCGAGACTTGAGTTGGATCACAAGCAAGTGGACGATGAGATCATCGGGCTGTTGCCGTCGACTTTTGGCTTGACCACGTTAAAACTTTGTCGATGCAACATTACTGAGGCGAGCATCCACCATCTCTCAAAAGTTGGAACGTTGAGCGATCTAGAGCTTCTTTATTGCCCAGTCGGTGTCGAGTGTTTCTCCAGCCTCGGTGGACTAGAGTGTCTGGGGTCGATCCGATTGATTGGAACGAACGTTGAGCCAAGCGAAATGTCAAAACTCGAACGGAGTTTGGCAACTACGAAAGTTGATGTTCGGCGTGGAGCCTTTATGGGAATTCGGTATAGCCCTTCTGCGTCAAAGTGTAAATTGACTTCGCTGGTCCCTGGATCGGGCGCTGAGAAAGCTGGATTGCAACGCGGGGACACTATCATCGAATTCAATGGTAACTCAATTGCGGAATACATTGACGTCACAAAATTGCTTCGCGAATGTAAGGCAGGCGATCACGTTGAGATCAAAGCCAGACGCGGTGGAAAGACGCTAGGTTTCGATGTTGTGATGGGCGTCTGGGAATAGTCGCAGGCTCCTTTAGCTCGCAGGCTCCTTTAGCTCGCAGGTCAACTGGATCACAAGCCATTGTGACTTGCCGGAATTGTCGGCGTTCAATACCAAATCCAAAGACGCGGAAATGATTGTTGCAGGCGAAAAACGCCTTGATGCGTAACGTTGGTTTGCTTGAGTACGACGCACTGCAGATGCTTTAAGTCGTAAAGATCGAGTAAGCCCGTGTCAGTCACCGCGGTTCCCTGCAAGTCGAGGACTTGGCATGTCTTGAAGCCTTCAAGTTGTGGAATTTCCGGATCGCGAAACGACGAGTCACGGACTTTGATAATCCGCCGATCTTTTAGTTTGCCGTCGTATTTTTCCCATTTTTGAAATCGAGCCATCGCCAAAACCATATTCCAAAATGGCTTTTGAAACCAAGCAAGTTTTGCGTTCGGATCACGAAGGAATTGGTGTCCCTTAAAAACGAAACTGATATACAAACCTGCGATTCCCAAAATCAGCAACATCAAGATCACGCCAAAGATTGGTCCCGGGCCGAGGCCGGCGATGCAAACCGCCGCTGCAACCAACAGCAGGATCCCCAAAAGCCCTAGCATGATGTGGGATGCCCATTCGACAAGTTTCATCGAAACGCCCTCGCTCATCGTGCGACTGAACCATCGTTGAAAACCGGCAAGTTCGATTTTCACATCATCGAGCGGTTGGTAAAGCTTTTCAAATTTGGGCTCAACGAATCGGCAGACGGTGCATTTGCCTTCGATGCTGATGTTGCCACACTTTTTGCAACGTTCCTTTCGATCGACATCGAGATTCGATTGAATCGGTTGCCCATTGAAATCCATGGACATCACATCTTTGGAACCCATTTTGTTCGATTTGCGAGTTTCTTTTTTGGCTGGACGCTTTTTCGCGACGCGGTTCTTGGGATCGCCTTGAGTTGGAGACGTTCTCTTTGACTTCCTTGCGGCGGTTGATGGGGCCGGGGCAGATTTAGAGCGAGCGCTTTTTTTCGAATTGCCGTCGGGTTTCCTTGACCGATCTGCCTTGTTTTGAATCTTGGATTGCCCCTTGCTCTTGTTGCTGCTCTTGGTCGGCTTTGCAACTGATTCTGGCTCAGATTCCGGTCGCGTTTCCGTCGAAAGAATTTGGGTGTCGGCGTCGTAAGGGACTTCGACGGGCTGATGGCATTTTGTGCAGGTGATCGTTGAGCCAAGTTGGTCGTTGCTGACAATAAGTTTTTCTTCGCACTCAACGTACCGGCCAAGCGACGCGTCAAAGTTCGAAAAGTTTCCGCAACGGATTTCAATCAACATCTTTTGGTTCGATCTTTTAATTCAGAAAGGGCTTGAGGAACGAAGAAGTAATTCTCTGCCATGTTACACGATCCATACTCAAAACGAATACGTTTCATCCGAGAACCGAAGGATCGCAATGTGATATTTGGCCGTTTGAGTTTGGATAAACGCAAAAAAAAAGGCACGCTCTAAACAAAGCGTGCCTCGATACCTGAACGGCAATTACTGCTTGTTTGGCTGATCCGTTTGCGTTGATGGAACGATCTGAACCGAGAACGGGACTTTCGTTTCCGGCTGATTCGGATCACTGGTGACAATCGTCAGTTCCTTGTCAATTTGTCCGACTTGAGAAGTATCCAGCGTGTACGTCAGGATATGAAGTGTCTTCTCGCCATCTGCTGGGTCGAACTTGATTCGCGGGTCATTGGTGATAATGTCTTTGACCGCGATCGCCTTGGACGAATTCAAGATCAACTTTTTCTGGACAGTTTGGCCTTTGTTGACTGGGCCAAGCAACAATGAGGAAACTTCGATTCGCGGATTGACTTTTCCACGAACAACGACGGGCATGCCATTCGTCTTGGTATCGTTGGTCGCGATGGTCAGGGTCTCAGAGAAGGCTCCAGCATCTTGATCACGTTTCAAACTAACGACCAAGTCATACGAGACTCTACCCGTGGCTGGGTTTCGCTCAATTTCTTTTAGCGAAGCGGCCAAGTTCGGGTTGGTTGATTTGATGTCGGTAATTTTCCAACTCGCATTACCCGCGTACATCAATCGGACGGTGCGGCTCGCTTCTTCAGAAACCGTTACGCCGTCGAAAACGACTTCTCCCGGATTCAGAACGACATCGCGACGGATGTCTCCTTTGACAGAGAACTGGATCTCACCAAATTGAGAGACCGGCCCAGATTTTTGAACGGAAACGGTGACGGTGGCTCCACGCTTGCCGTAAAAATTTAGCGTGTCAAAAACGGCTTGAAGTCTTGCTGACTCGCCAGGGCGAACATGCGAAGTCAAGATTTTTGGCTTGGTGCAACCACAGCTTGTGCGGACGCCGGTTAGGAACAAGTCAGAATCTGTCGTGTTCACAAACTCAAAAATTCGTTCTTGCTTGGAGGCACGCGCGACCGCTCCAAAGTCATGCTCACGATCATCAGTCAAAGAGTGAAACCAAGAGGGCTTGGCGGAAATCACCGACTGTTGCTGTGTTGGGAACTGTTGAAACTGCTGCGTTGTGTTTGGCACGTTGTACTGCGGAACGGTGTTGTACTGGGGGACCGTGTTGTATTGCGGAACGGTATTGTACTGCGGCGTCGTATTGTACTGCGGCACCGTGTTGAATTGCTGAGGTACTTGGTACTGAGGAACGTAGTTCTGCGCGAATGCTTCATTCGCATTCGAACTGAAAATGGCCGAGACAAGCAGAGTTGAGGCAAACAGGATTAGCTTTCGATTCTTCATTAATTTCTCCGAGTTTCGCTTGCACACTTTCAGGGCCTCAAACGAGATCTGATGAAATCTGTTTGGGAATTCGAAAACTGCAAACCTTGATGAACCTTTGACCGTTAGCTTACGAGTTTCAAGTTTGATTGTCTCAGACTCGGACGGAATAATCCAAGGAAAACCCAGAATGCAAGCCACTTGAATGAGTCAGCAAATCTTGACGGATTGGGATAAATTCAATGATTGAAGGTCAATCAATCCCTTGAGAGGCCACCGCACATTATAGCTACGGTTCCATTATGAGGGAAATTGGGCGTCATTGAACGAATTCAAGAGAGCCAATTCCAAAAACAGCGAGTTACCCGACTAGGACTCGAACCTAGAATGTCTGGACCAAAACCAGATGTGTTGCC
>CAYMFZ010000509.1:0-4615 GCA_964389585.1 uncultured Pirellulaceae bacterium
ATCAACAACATTACGGGCCCGGCCAAGAGAATAAAAAGACTAATCAAGACCTGAAACATTTTGACTGGAGGATCGCCAACACCGGGGATACGAAACGAATCGTACCACTCTTTTCCAGTCCTGGAGCCGATGTGCTCACTAATGCTTTTCCCATTGACCGCCAGCGTGTTGTGAAGCAGTTTCCAATCGGCCTGCTTCCATTTGGACATGTCGTTGCTGACGGCAACAATTTGTCCATTGAGATAATTGGAAACGGCAAACTTCGCCTTGGTGGGCACCGTCTTGCTTGAACTCAAAAGACCTTTTTGTTCTTGAATCGTGATTGCCTCACTCGCTTCGAACCACTCTTCCTGATTCCCGTAGTAGTAATCTCTGTTGCGGGCGCCAGGAATCAGTTTCTGGAAATCCCGAACTTTTCTCGTGGGAGTTTTCCATTCATCAGCAATCCGATCGGCCAGCACAGACCGCTCCGGCCCAAGCAACATCGGAAGTAGTTTGTCAGCTTCTTCGAATTCATCACCTGTCTCACTGACGATCAGCGCACCACCCGCAGCCACCCAACGTTCAAGATTGTCCCGATCGCGTTCCTGGCTCGCGCAAACGGTTTTTAAGTCGCTGGCTGAAATCAAAATCTGTTCGACACTACTGAGTCCAATCCAATGCTCAGGCAATTGCTTCGTACTGATCCCATGGATCGTTGGAGTTTGATCCATGACCACGGATGGCACACGTTTGATTCAAGTCGTGACGGCAGTCGGCATGCCTATTCCAATTTGGCCGAAGTTGGACTGAAGTTCCTCAAAGTCTGGCATTGGTTTGGTTGACGTAAACCCGTTACCCGTTGTGCCTCTATCTTTGACCGTGTTCTTGTATGTGACCCATGTCCGCTTGGATGGCTGTTTGAATTCCGAGGAGACCATCAGCAAAGAGGGTTGGTTGCCGTACGTTACCTGATGACTGAAATCAGCGTACAGCAAGTCTTTTCGATCGTATCTTCCATCGTAGGGTCCTTTCTCGATGAGAATTTTACTTTCGTAATTGTTGCCCGCGCGGGCGGAAGAAAAATAGAGCTCGGTCGTTCCCGATTTCGAGCCTGCCGGAATCACAACCGAAGCCTTAAACACTTCGCCGTTCGAGTTGTAGTTTCGCTGAATGATCGCGATCGAGAACTCTTCATCATCAACCGTCGCTAATGGCGGATTGGTCTCAACAGTGACACGAACTGGATAAAATCCATGATTTGGCGCAAGCCAAGAATTCTCAAGGGTAACCGTATACCCAGCAACGCCGGGCGGAACCACGCCAGGCAGATTGTTTGCGTTTTGTGCAAACGCCGAAGGCAAAGTAATATTCACCAATGCCAACACGAGCGACATAAGTGAAATCAGGGCGAACGAGTTGCGACGATGCGCCCGGAGACTGACCAAAGAAGTGCTACTGGCTTGATTGTTCATCGCTTTTAACAGCCTATTTTGGTGATGATTCTACGACTGTTTGTTCATCAGCTTTAACCAAACCAGAATCCAAAACATCATTGACACCCGTTGCGTTTTCAGCCGCCGCTGCTGGAGCAATAGTTGGGGCGACTGCTCCCGCGACCGTCACGCCCAACCAATAGACGCAACTAAATATCAGAAATGGAATCGCGAGCGCGAGTACCGAAACCGCCATGCCCAAACTGATCAAACTTCCACGCGACGCTCCGGCTAAAAAAGTCGCTATCAAACCCACAAGCACCATCAAGAGCAGCATCGATCGGATCGAAATTTTGGGAAGCAAGTTGGTCGACAAATGTCTTCTCCACGTTGAACTTCAATCTGGCAGGCAATCGTCACGGAATCGCAACGAACAGCATCTTGTCATACAGAGTCTTAACCGTTCTTTACGATTTTAGTGTTCGATCTCACGATCACAACATTGTCAGAAATTTTTAGGTCAACAAAAAAATGCCAAGAATTGGGAACGTCATGATCTCGGTTTGCGCGTACAATATTTGTTTATTCAATGAGTGCAAACTGTTTTTTGGAGTGTTTATGAAGCGGCTGTCGAAGAAAACGCAATTTTCGCCAACGGGTATCGTGCTGTCCTCCGTCTTGGCTTTGTCATTGGGCTGCTCAATCGGTTGCTCTGATTCAGGACCCGCAAAATCAGTGGCCAAGGTTGCCAACCAACAAACCGTCACCTTCTTTGTCGATGGAATGGTCTGAGGTACTTCATGAACTGAAGCTGTTGAAAAACAGCTAAAACAACTACCGGGTGTAGTTGAAGTATCAACCGACATGGACGAGCAAACCGCAACTGTCGGCTATGACCCTGAAAAGTTTGGGCCCGAAGATGCGATGGAATCATTTACCGGACGATTTCAACTTTCGATTCACGAAGGCGATCCAGAGTCGCAATAGAATGTCGACCCAATAGTGCTTCACCATGGCCGGTTTCGACCGGCCATTTTCAACTTCTGATTTATCTGATGACGATTCGAAACGAAGAACGATTGCGAATCACGACAAGTTTGTTTCTTGTTGGCGTTTTATCGTGCGCGTTGGCCCTTCTACCTGGCTGTCGTGAAGCGTCTCCAATTCCGCCAACAGTTTCCCCAACAAGTTCGCCAACTCTCTCACCCACAAACGCCGACGCCAATCAATCAGTCGTCAAGCAAAACAAGGCAAAGCAAACTTCCAACGCACCCTTGAAGCCTAAACCGATTGACCGGACCAAACCGATTGTTGGTGAAAACGGAGTGACTTACACACCCGGTCAATTTCACAAAAACAGCTCGCTATTGGTACTGGCATTTGAGCCAGACATTCGGGCCGACTACGTGATCATGACCACACGTGAGCTGCTTGATGATGAACAGTCCGCCGAGGCAAAAAAGCTCGCACTCACTTACGAGAACCAGTTCAAAGAGTTGATTCGAGAGCGTTCTGCGATTTTGGAGAATGCGAGCGATCGAAAAGATGTCGATGGCGAAATCCTAAAAGTTCAAATGAAGCTGGCGGATCTTCTCCGTCAAATTCGCAATCGAATCAATCTCGAAATCATGACCCATGCTCAGCGAGTCAAGGCGATGGAGATTCACAAGGCTTATTTAAAAGACAAGGCTGAGAAGGAAGCCAGAGACCGCAGCAAGAAGAAAGCAAGTTAGCGCTTCGATCTTGCGACTGTTGCAGTTGTTACTTCCACCCAACCGGCTGAGTCCAAGCCTGTTCCTTTTGTCCCTTGAACGACGCTCGAGGGTGTTTTTTGCTGGAAGTGATCACCGCTCGCACAAACAATTCTTCACCCGTAAGTTCGTACTCAGGCGTCAGAGACTGACTGGCCAAGAAGACTTTGCCTACATCTTTCGAATAGATTCTCGTCGACCGAATCGGCTTGCGATTCGAATCCAACTGAGCCGTTGACGTCTTGTCATAGCCACGCATCGTGCCGATGAACTCCGTTGTGAAAATCAGACCTGGCTGGGGCTTAATTGCCAGCTTCAACGTTTTACTTTTTGCATCAAATTGAACGGACTCAAGTTCAACTCCGCTTGAGCTATAAAAACGCCCCTCGTTCATCGCCTCAATTAAACTAACTGCGTCGAGCGATTTTGCCTGGACCATCACCCATCCACGTCCAGTGACCGCATCCTTTTTTGGTTGATCGTGGTAATGATGGCTATCGTCGGTCGCCAAACCCAACATCGGTTTTGCGTTAAGCTCTCCAATTCGAATCGTATTCGCGATGTCCCACATTTTCTCGACGCTGGGCCGCGTCTTGTCACCGAGATGATTAATTGACGGGTGTCCGTTGTAGACTTCAAAGAATCGTTCATTGGTCACTCGAGCCATTTCTTCTGCGGTTACCGCCCAGCCAAAGTTCGGATGATTCAGATGCACGAGGATCGGCTCTCCGTTTTTCTCAGCCTGTTCTTCAGCGGCGCGGAGATTGTTATTGATCGCTTCAACGGTTGTTTCACCACCCACTGGAGAGATGAGGGTCTTGAGGTTCGTTGCGTTCATGTGAATCGGAACGCCCTCGGCGCGATCACTGATCTCTTCCGACTCGATCATCAAGAATTTGCCGGGCGATTCAAACTTCGACCGAAACTCGTCAAGGCCGCGCAATCGGACTTCGGTTATCGATTCGTCTTCTTTCTTTCGAACGCGAGTCTCAACCCAGTCTTCGCCAAACGCAGCAAGATACTTTTCCAACGCACTTTCGCCAGCTCGATCTTCAATTGTGGTTTGCAAAATCCACTTGTCGCCGCGGCTCAAAATGTTGTGATCCGTTAGCGCGAGAAAGTGATAACCGTTACCGGCATACCACTTAGTAATCATCTCGGGAAAATCATTCCCGTCACTCCAAAACGAATGCGTGTGAAGGTTGCCACGGAACCACTTCAACTCGTCATCTTGTGCAAAGGCGTCGCCAGCGGTGCAAATTGTCACGAGCAAAACGACAGTCAATCGAGCCAAACTATTGAATCGAACATTTTGAATCTTCAAAGATACTCTCCCAAGCCTAATCTGTACACGCTTTAAACTCGCCCATCAAGTTCGTTAGCAAGTTTACATCTGATTCGATCCAGTAGGCAGGAGACCAACAAAGTCGCTTCAAAAAAGAAACAAGC